>NZ_QXCO01000030.1:0-59760 GCF_003458115.1 Bacillus sp. ISO11
GCTTTTTTTATATTATAAAATCCCCAAAATTTTATTTACGCAACTTATAATAATAACCATAGATACGGCAACGCACATGACAACCGTATTACGATCTTGCTTTTCTTTTTTTGAAATTTCTTCTTTTGAATTCATGTGTATGATCTCCTTTTAAAAAAAGTGTGAGATAGGAAATTTTTCTTATCCGATGCGAGGTGAATACGAAAACCCTCTCTATCTCACATACACAATAGAATGGAATTGTCATTTTATAAATAAAATGACATGACGTTATGTCGCAACATAGGGTATTTTGTGTCGCTACGTTTTTTATTATAAAAAATAGTTGTGCAAAACTAGTGCATTTTTTATGTCAATTACTCCGAGCGAAAAAATCATCCCTCCATTCAATCACATAAAAAGAGTTTTTTATTATTTTCATGTAAACTATACAAGTAGAATGAACAGTTTGGGGTGCACAAGATTATGGTAAAAATTTTATTAGTAGACGATGAAGAACGTATGTTACGATTATTAGATCTATTCTTAAGCCCTCGCGGCTATTTTTGTATGAAAGCTACCTCTGGCCTTGAAGCACTAAAATTAATCGAACAAAAAGAATTCGATATTATTTTATTAGATGTTATGATGCCGAATATGGATGGATGGGATACTTGCTATCAAATTCGTCAAATTTCTAACGTTCCTATCATTATGTTAACAGCTCGCAACCAAAACTACGATATGGTGAAAGGCCTCACGATGGGCGCAGATGATTATATTACAAAACCATTTGATGAGCATGTATTAGTCGCACGAATCGAGGCTATATTACGCCGTACAAAAAAAGATGGCTTTGTTAGTTTCAATGGTATTGAGTGGGATAAAACAAAACATACCGTCACAGTGTACGATGAAAAAATCTCGCTAACTCCTATCGAATTTTCGTTACTCGGACTATTTTTGCAAAATACAAACCGTGCTTATAGCCGAGATGATTTAATCGAAAAAATTTGGGGCTATGAAACAGATATCGAATATAGAACAATTGATTCACACATTCGTAATATCCGTGATAAACTACGCAAAAAAGGATTTCCGATTGAAGATTACCTAGAAACGGTCTATAAAGTCGGATATAAATGGAAAAGTGAATAATTACTTCGGTCAGTGGGAAATCGTATACCACTGACTCTTTATTATGAATAAGGTATGGTGAGAAAATGAGTAAACTTTCCCTTAAAATTGGGACATACTTTTTAATATTAGCTTTATGTATTGAAACAATTGCTTTCGTATCTTTTTATAAAAGCCTTTCAACAATGCGTGTGAAAGAAGAAACCGATGCTCTATTAGAGAAAGGTAATCGGTATCGTGATAAGATTGTAAACCGTGCAAGATGGAATGATCATTCTAAACAACAGCAATACACAGAACGTCCTAAACACCCTCGGTATCAGGATTTCACTATCGAGCATGCAGCTGAAGATTTAATCGGTTCCGAATTAATTGCTAATACTGATATCACAATCATTATAACTGACAATAACGGCAAAATTATTTCTAACTCAGAACCCATAACGAAAGAAATGCAAAAACAACTTATTTGTAAAACAAAATCTATTCCAAAAAGCGGGTTAATTGTAGAAAGAAACTGGAAAAAATCAAAATTCATCTCAACAGTAAGTCCACTTGAAATTCAAGGATTTCAAGGTAATTTACATATGTTATTAAAAACATCTTTCTTAGAAAAGATGTTACTTAAACTCCTGCATCAATTTCTTATCATTAGTATTTTGACGATTATTTTAACAACTATTTCTGTCTTTGTTTTTTCTAAACTTATTACAGATCCTCTTATAAAAATGAAGAGAGCGACAGAAAAAATGTCAAAATTAAACAAGCCAATTCAATTAGGTATTAAACGAAATGATGAACTCGGAAGTTTAGCAAAAACAATTGAAGATTTATCGAGTGAGCTTACGTATATGAAAAAAGAGCGCAATGAATTTCTCGCTAGTGTCGCTCATGAACTATTAACTCCATTGACCTATATGAAAGGTTATGCAAAGGTAGCAAAGAGAGACTCTTTAACAAAAGCGGAGCGAGAAGAATACTTACAAATCATTGAGGATGAAACGGATAGTGTAACCGATCTCGTCCAAGATTTATTTATGCTTGTACAATTAGAACAACACCAATTTGTTATAAAAAAACAAAAAGTGCTTCTTCAGCCATTTTTAGAACGAATGGTTGAAAAGACAAAAACAACATTAACGAATAAGCAAATGCAACTTCATGTATATTGCAAAGATGATTTAGAAGTTTGTATAGACGAAAGACGTATGGAACAAGTTATGTTAAATTTATTACACAACGCTTATCAACATTCGCCAGAAAACACATCCATTACGATACGTGTACTCATAGAAACAGATTCTTTTACAATAAGTGTACAAGATGAAGGTGAAGGTATTCCTGAAGAAGATATCCCGCATATTTTTGACCGTTTTTATCGTGTTGATAAATCTAGAACACGAGCTACAGGCGGAAAAGGCATCGGGCTAGCTGTTGCAAAGGAAATTGTAGAATTGCATAACGGTTCTATTCTAGTAACAAGCCAATTAGGAGCGGGAACAAACTTTATAATCGAGCTACCTTTTGAATAATATGCGTGTGAAAACACCAGTAGTAGTAAACACTACTGGTGTTATTTTGTTCATAAAAACAGCTCATATAAGCTAAGCTTTTGAAATTATTCTTATTTCAATATAAAATAAAGGTACATTTGCAAAGATTTGGAGGGTGATATAATTGGATATCCATGTATTAACAAAAGACGAAGCAGAAATTTACTTAGAACTTCGCGTAGAAGGATTAAAGCAAAACCCTGAAGCATTCAGCTCTTCTTATGAAGATATTATTAATAAAGAGTGTGCGATTGAATATAAAGCACAAAAATTAGCACAAGATGAAAACTATACGCTAGGTGCATTTAAAGATGGAAAATTAATCGGGGTTGCAACACTGGAAACGAAACCATATGTAAAACAAGAACATAAAGCTAAAATCGGTTCTGTATATGTATCTCCAAAAGCACGCGGACTTGGAGCAGGAAAAGCACTTATTAAAGAATGTCTTGAGCTTGCTAAATCTTTAGAAGTAGAACAAGTTATGCTTGATGTTGTTGTTGGCAACGATGGAGCGAAAAAACTTTATGAATCATTAGGTTTTAAAACATTCGGTGTACAAGAACGTTCATTAAAATATAACGGACAATATTGGGACGAAGAGCATATGGTCTTATTCTTAGATGAAAATAAATAATAAAAAACATCCTCATGTTTGGAGGATGTTTTTTACTTTCTTGTAAACCATGCCGTGTGTAATAATTGAATCGCTTTCGCAATCTCTTCCTCTGATAATATCGCAAACCCAAGTAAAACTACACTCTCAGGCGCCATACCGTCTTTATAGTACGTAGACACAGGATATATTTTAATACTATATTTCGCAGCTTCTTGAATTAATTCTTCTTCCCGCATTCCATTATGCACTTTTAATAAAATGTGTAATCCCGAATCTTCTCCTATCACTTCAACACGATTAGAGAAATACTTCTCTATTTCAAAAACAAGTCTATCTCTCTTCTTTCGGTAGACAACACGCATTTTATGAATATGTTTTTCCCAATATCCTTCATTTAAAAATCTTCTAATCACTTCTTGATCTATTCTTGAAACACTTTGTGTATAAAATAAATATTGCTGTTGATACTTTTTAATTAATTTCTTCGGCAACACCATATAGCTCATCCGTAGCGATGGCAATAATGCTTTAGATAGCGTCCCCATATAAATAACTTTCCCCTCTGTATCTAACCCTTGCAGCGCCGGTATAGGCTTTCCAGAATAACGAAATTCACTATCGTAATCATCTTCAATAATATACCTGCTCTCTTCTTTCTTTGCCCATTGTAAAAGCTGCATCCTTCTCGTAATAGGCATAATCATTCCATATGGAAACTGATGGGAAGGTGTAACAAATACAACATTCGCATTGCTATTTTCTAAATCTGCAATACAAATTCCATCTCTATCTAAAGATAACATTTTGACTCTTGCTTCTCCCTGTTCAAAAACAACCATCTTCCTATGATACCCTGGGTTTTCAACTGCATAATTGCTTCCCTTTAACAATTGAAACAATAGTTTCACTAATATTTGTGTTCCCGCTCCTAATACAATTTGACTAGCTGAACAACGCACACCTCTAGATTCATACAAATAATTCGTAATCTCTTCTCTTAAGCTTGCTTCCCCTTGAGGGTGTCCTAGAAAGAGAAGTTCGTTATTATGCGGCTGCCATACTTCATTTACAATTTTCCGATACATATTAAATGGAAAAGCATTTGTATCAATTCCTGTTTGTGTAAAGTCAAATTTATAACACTTCTCCTGAAACGGGACTTCTTCTATCCTCTCTTCGCTATCCTCTACATGAACCATTTGCTCAATCTTGCATACAAAATAACCTTTTCTCGATATCGATTCAATATAACCTTCTGCAAGTAATTGTTCGTAGGCTGCCTCTACTGTATTTTTACTTACTTGTAAATGTATCGCTAACTTTCGCTTAGCCGGTAATTTCGTAAAAGGGACAATCGATCCATCTTTAATCTCTTTTTTTATATACTCATACAATTGCACATACAATGCCTTTTTACTATTCACATTTAAATTAGGCGTTAATTCTAACATAATATCTGACCCCTTAATAAAATTAAAATCTGATACTTTTTACAGTACCAGATTTTATATATAATTCCTTTTATCATGTCACACATCAAAAATCAAATACCGGAGAGGAGAAACATGATAATGAACAATGGTAGACGTATCGGACTCATTATGATTATTACAGGGGCTACATTATGGGGATTATCTGGTCCAATGATTCAGTGGCTATTTCAGCATACTAATGTATCCTCAATTGATTTTTTAACAATTCGATTGTTACTTGCAGGAATATTTATTTTGTCTTTCTTACTTATAAAGAAACAAAACATATTTCAAATTTGGAAACATCCTAGATATTCTATACAACTTATTATTTTCTCTATTCTCGGCATGCTTGGTGCGCAATACGCCTTTATCGAAACGGTTCATATTAGTAACGCGGTCACAGCAACGCTATTTCAATTTCTAGGTCCTGTTCTTATTACCATGTATGTTGCATTTGAACAAAGAAAATTCCCTGCTTCCATGCAACTATTCGCAATTATAGCCGCGCTAATAGGAACATACTTTATTATTACAAATGGCTCAATTGAAAATATTGTTTTATCTAAAGAAGCTATTATTTTTGGACTATTAACAGCAATTGGATTTGCATTTTATACCCTTCATCCAGCTTCACTTATTAAAGCATGCGGAACAACTATAGTAATTGGTTGGGGGATGTTAATCGGAGGAATTGCACTACTTATTTATAATCATTCATTCGGGTGGAATCAATTTTCACAAACCTTTACACTAAAAACTTTTTCTATGCTTATTCTTATCATTATTAGTGGTACCCTTTCTTTCCTTCTGTATATCGGTAGTCTTAAATATTTAGCAGCAACAGAAACAAGCATTTTATCTAGCATTGAACCCCTTGTAGCTGCCATCGTTTCAATCACTTGGCTAAATGAATCTTTTGGAGCATATCAATTATTAGGCGGCATATGTATCGTTCTGTCCGTTATTTTTTTGACGATGCCTCAAAAAGAAACCGAACCAACCTATACAACGGAACAAATATAAAATGAAACTTTAATTAGTCGAGCTATCTCCCACTGATTATTAACCTACACCAATCGGGCTTTTACGGGATACAAAATGTCAAAAGAGGTCGTACAAAACTTACGACCTCTTTTGACATTTTAAAGGAATTGTCCCGCCTTCTAGCAAATACAATTACACTAACAATAAAAACTAGGAGTGTGGCACCATGAAAAAAATCGGAACTATGCTACTTCTCTCCTTCCTCATCACTGGATGCACACAAGCACAACCTGATTCAAAAGCATCTAAAACTGAAGCTGTCGCAACGTCCAATCAAGTGAACGCACCTTCCTTCTTTCATCTTAGTGTTTTAAAAGATGTAAATTGGGAAGAAGCACCCTCATTCATAGACGGAAAAATACCTTTAAAAGGCATCGAAGGAAAAATCGCAATGGCTGATAGTCCTATTATCGCAAATGAACAAAATGAAATAATGTGGTACTTTCTAGATTCTGAAATACCAACTGGAAAATTGTCTATTATTGCGCTAAAACAAGGATCTGTAACGCCAACACCAGTACTCTTTCAAAAAGAAATTTCCAAACAAACTTGGACTACTTCAAATACAATCAATTCTACTACAAGCGAACTCCCTCTCGCTATGTCACTACCTTCATCTGGATTATGGTTATTAAATATATATGTGAATGAAAAATATTATGATCAGTTTGTAATCACCGCTGAGTAAAGTGACAAAAATAAACCACTTTCTTACAACAATGTAATTTCTACGTCATGTACTTCGATAGTTGAATTATCTCTCTTCTCTTATACTTAAAGTAAGAAATGAACGAGGAGAGATGAGAGATGAAAAAAATGATAGAAGTAATCGTAGCAGTAACTGAGGTTTTAGTGAATGGTAAACAAGTTGCAATGGAATTAAATAAATAGTGAAGAAACATAAATAATTCTACACTTCTTCATTATTTTGATTTCTTATCTCAAAAAAGCAGTGCCTTTTAGGCACTGCTTTTAGCTATTAATAACGTGGTATTTTCGTAATTTGTGCCACGCCTGAATCAATAGCTGCTTTCGCTACTGCTTCCGCAACACTTGGAACAACTCTTTTATCTAATGGATTCGGGATTACATAATTCGCATTACGTTCTTCATCAGTAATGATGTTAGCGATCCCATATGCTGCCGCTAATTTCATCTCTTCTGTAATATCAGTTGCGCGCACATCTAACGCACCGCGGAATATTCCGGGAAACGCCAATACATTATTTACTTGATTCGCATAATCCGAGCGCCCAGTTCCTACTACAGCTGCCCCAGCCTCTAATGCATCCTCAGGGAAGATTTCTGGAATTGGATTCGCCATTGCAAACACAATTGCTTTCTCATTCATCGTCTGTACAAGTTCTTTCGTTAATACGTTAGGAGCAGATACGCCAATAAAAATATCAGCTTGGTTAATCGCTTCTTTTAACGTTCCACGCACATGTTCACGATTTGTCTTTTTTGAAACTTCAATTTGTGCTTCGTTCATCCATGTTTCACCTTCACAAACAATACCTTCTAGGCTAACTAGCGTAATGTGCTTTGCACCAGCCTTTAATAATAATTTTCCAATTGCAATTCCTGCCGAACCCGCACCGTTAATAACGATTTTCACATTATCCATTTGTTTGCTAACAACTTTTAATGCATTAATAACAGCTGCTAAAACGACAATAGCTGTTCCATGTTGATCATCATGGAATACAGGAATATTCGTTTCTTCTTTTAATCGTTTTTCAATTTCAAAACAACGCGGTGCTGCAATATCTTCTAAATTAATCCCTGCAAATGTAGGCTCTAAATTTTTCACAAGGGTAACGATTTCATCTACATCCGTTGTGCCTAAACATAATGGGAAAGCATCTACATTCGCAAACTTCTTAAACAAAATACTTTTTCCTTCCATAACAGGCATAGCCGCTTTCGGTCCAATGTTTCCTAAACCGAGTACCGCTGTTCCATCTGAGACAACTGCCACCATATTACCACGTGCTGTATAGTCATACACCGTTTCTTCATCTGCCGCAATTGCTTTACAAGACTCCGCTACACCTGGTGTATACGTCAGGCTTAAATCATCCGCTGAATTTACTTCTACTTTACTTGTAATTTCAATTTTCCCTACTAATTCTTTATGCAATAACAATGATCTTTCATTAATTTGATTTGCTAACATACTTATAATCTCCCCTTAATTTGACAAGCTAGCTATATGAATATAGCTAGCTTGTTTGATCATGAAAACATCTTTAATAATATTGTCGCTGTTACAACCATTGCCGCTCCGCCTAAACGAGTCGAAATTTGCGCGAACGGCATTAATTCCATACGATTTGAAGCTGATAAAATAGCAACATCTCCAGTTCCACCTAAACCGCTATGACATCCAGTTACAATCGCTGATTCAACTGGATACATTTTCATCACTTTCCCTACAAGAAAACCTGATGCTACCATTGTAAGAACAACCGATGCGCACACAACAACATATCCTACTGAAAGAACTGCTGCTACGTCTTTTAACGGAATATATAGCAATCCTAATCCAACCATTAAAGGCCAAGTTAAATTCTTCGAAATAAATTTATATAAATGGAATGCTCCTTGCTCCATTTTTGCTGGCATTAATTTAAAGTATTTCACAAGCGCTGCTGAGAAAATCATAATGATTGCCCCAGGAATACCGATGAACTTAGAAGCAAATCCTCCGAAGATGAAGAACGTACACGCAATTAATAAACCTGCTCCCATTAATGAGAAGTCAATTGGCTTCTCTGTATTTTGTTCTTTTAATAATTCTGCTTGATTGTCTGTTTTCACTAATACACCGTTACCACTAAGCTCCGGTTTCTTCTCACCTAAACGCTTCATATACCCTGCACTTACAATTGCGAACATATTTCCAATAATAGCTGCTGGAATAAGCTGTGATACAAACGTTGCTGATGATTCATTTAAAATATCACTATAAGCTAGCGACAATGGTAAAATCCCTTCCCCGATACCACCACTCACAATTGGTACGATGATAAAGAAGAATGTGTGCTTCATTTCAAATCCAAATAATGAACCGACCAATAATCCTACTGCTACAGAAGCTAACGTCCCTACTACTAAAGGAATAAACATGCGAACGAAACCTTGTACTAACACTTTACGGTTCATTCCTAAAATACTTCCGACTACTAAACAAGAAATATATAAATATAAAAAGTTCGATTTTTTCATTAACATAGTCGCAGCTTCCATTGAAGCTGGATTCATCCAGTTAAAAAATACAAGTAATGATGGAATAAATAACGAAAGTATTGCTGGACCACCGATATTTTTTAAAATTGGAATTCTCATCCCAATATCACCTAAGAAAATCCCCATGATCATAATAACTGCAAATCCACCAATCATATCTGCTGGCAATTTATTATATACAGATGCCCCATAAATAATAGCAGCCAATACTACATATAACGGTAAAGGTATAACACCGATTTTTACATTCATAATTTTAGAAGCGAAAGATTCTCTTTGTACTTCATTTCCTTCAGAAAATGATACCGCTTCCACATTCTTTTGAATTCCCATATGGCACCCCCTCGTTTTCTTAATAACAATATTAAAACGCTTTCAATAGTAAAAATAGTTTTTGTAAGTTTTGTAATTGATTTTGTAATTAAAAAAAGTATAAGCGACTTATATTAAATCGCTTATACGTAAAACTCTATTTTCTTTTGATCAACACATCTTAATTTACTTACAGGTCTTCCCACATGTTGGTACATCATTTCGTTTTCTAACACCCCAATGTCAGTCAGAAACATTACATATTTTCGAATAGAAACTCTTGAAATTCCAACTAATTGTGCCATTTCATCTGTTGTAAATACTCTTCCATTCAGAGACTCGATCTTCTGCCAAATTAATTGCAACGTTTGCTTCGTTAACCCTTTTGGAAGCTCTTTCGTCACAGTAGGCTCCCTTTTTTCTTTTTGTAAAATTAACGAATCTAATTCCGATTGACTAATTTTTTGTTGTTCTTTCATGAAAGTAAGTTTTTCTCGATATATAGTTAATGCCTCTTTAAATCGTTCAAATGTAAATGGTTTAATTAAATAATCTACTACGCCATATTGTAATGCTTTTTTTATACTTCCCATATCATGTACAGCTGAAATCATTATAATATCGCTTTCTTTTTCTTGGTTCCGGATATACATTAAAAGCTCAAACCCAGTCTCTTCAGGCATAAAAATATCAAGTAATACTAAATCTACTCGTGATTTCTCTAATATTTCTATCGCTGACTTTACTGAGTTAACTGCTTGAACAAGTTCAAACCCTCCTACTTGCTCTAAATAATGCGTATTTAACATTGCTACCATCGGGTCATCTTCTACAATTAAAACTTTAATCATATTTGCCTCTCATCCCTACCTTTAGGTATTTCAATCGTTATCGTTGTTCCCTTTCCTACTAATGAATGCATATGAATTTCCCCATTTATTCGCTGTATACTTTCTTTTACAAGATACAAACCATAACCGCGGTTATCTCCCTTTGTGGAATAACCTTTCGTAAATAATTCCTCTATTTCTTTTTCTTGTATACCTTTTCCCGTATCTTGCACTGTAATAGTTAGTATATCCCCATGTTGTATCTTAACTTCAACTCGCTTCTTTTCACAATTCGTAACTGCCTCTAATGCATTATCAATTAAATTTCCGACAATCGTAATAAGTTCATGAGTAATACTTTCATCATCTATTTCCGGCATATAAGAATCTTCACTTATAATTAATTTTATATTTTTCTCTCTAGCATAGCTGAGCTTACCTAGTAAAAAACCAGCAAATACTGGACTTTTTATTCTTTTCATAACTCCACCAATTTCATATTGATGCTCTGATACCATGCCGCTTATATACTTCTGTAATTCTTCATACTGTTTCATATGTGTAAGCCCTAATACGACATGCATCTTATTCATAAACTCATGAGATTGTGCCCGTAATGCTTCTGCATATAGTCTAATACCAGTTAGTTCCTCTGCTAGTTTTCTAATCTCTGTTTTATCACGAAATGTTGCAATTGCACCAACTATTTCTCCTTTTACATATAAAGGAACTCGATTCGTCACAATCGTAATTCCATAAATATTTTGTTCTTCGTTTAATTGTACTTCTCCCGTTTGCAATACTTCTTTTATACGTGAATTTGGCATATACAACTCAACATCTTTACCGATAAAATCTTCTTCAAGTCCGCTTTTTTTAAATAGACGTTTCGCTTCATTATTAATTAACGTTACTCTAGCCTCTTTATCTACAGCAATAATACCTTCCTTTACAGATTGTAGCATCGTATTTCTTTCTTCAAGAATTTTTGCTATCCTGTGCGGCTCAAGACCGAATAAACTTTTCTTTATATGTCTAGCTAGCAATATTGCTCCTATAATTCCGACTAATACACCCACTCCGACACCAATATAAATGATATGTCTACTTTCCTTAACTCTCTCTTTTACATTATCTGCTGAAATACCAACAGCCACTGCTCCAAGTTGTTCACCTGTTTCAGAAAATATTGGTACAAACACTCGCATGGAAATACCTAAAGTTCCTTCTGCTAACGATACATGTTCTTTTCCTTTCAATGCAGGCCCTTCATCTCCCCCAATAAAATGATGCCCTATTTTTTGAGGATTTGGATGTGACTTTCTTATTCCATTCATGTCCATAACTACAATAAATTGAACACCTGTGTTTTGTAATATTCTATTTGTATACGTTTGGATTGCAGAGGGATCTGCTTTCCCAACCAAGCCATCGATTACAATCGAATCATTCGCCACAATGTGTGCAATTGTTTTTGCTTTCTCTGCTTGGCTATCCTCCGTCGTCCGTTCTACATTATGACTAATTAATATATCTGTCACAAGTAAAGAAAAAATTACAACTGTACAAACTAACAATGTAATCGTTTTCCATAAATTCCATAGTCTTTTTCTTTTTTTCATCCTGTTAATGACTCCCCTAATTGCTGAATAGAAAAATAAGTAAGGTGATATTATTTTCACCTTACTTATCTGCTGTTATTATACTTTAAATTTACTAGTCATCGCTTGTAGTTCTTCTGCCATCTCAGCTAAGTTTTGCGAAGCTGAACTAATTTCCTCCATGGAATTAACCTGTTCTTCTGTTGAAGCTGCAACACTTTGCATACTAGCTGTATTTTCTTCTGCAGCAGCTGCAATTTCATCAATAGCATTTGTCACTTCATTTGCATCTCCAGCAATTCTCTTCGTTGTTTCTACCATTTGATTAACTTGAGAAACAATATGTGTAGTAGCACTTAAAATTTCCGTAAAACTTACTTTCGTTTTTGTTACAACATCAAGGCCTTGTTGAACTTCTCCATTCACATTATCCATCGCCTTAACAGTATGTTCAATATCCGCCTTAATTTCTGCAATTAAATTTGCAATCTCTCCAGATGACTCTCCTGATTGCTCTGCTAATTTTCTAACCTCATCTGCTACAATAGCAAATCCTCGTCCCTGTTCACCTGCTCTTGCTGCTTCAATAGCCGCATTTAAAGCTAATAAGTTTGTTTGAGTTGCAATGTTTTGAATTGCTTCAGAAATAGCTCCTACTTGCTTTGATTTCTCATCAAGAAGTTTAATAATAGCATCTGACTCGGATACCGACCTAGAAATAGACTGCATTTGTTTTGCGGTTTGTTCAACTAAATCTTCTCCCTCTTCAGCTCTTTCACGGGCATGTAATGAGGAAATAGAAATTGACTCTGCGCTTCCAGTTACATCTTGAATTGCTGTATTTACTTGTTGTAATGTAGCAGCACCTTCTTCAACACCTTGACTTTGTGACTCAGCCCCACCTGATACTTGTTCCATCGCAATTGTAATTTGATCTGTCGCATCATTTGCTTGCTGTACGCTCGCTGTTAACTCTTCAGCCGATGCTGCAACATGTTCTGCTGAAAAGCTAATTTGGGTAATAACATCTTGTAAAGACGTAGACATTTCATTAAATGAATTCCCTAATTTCCCTATGTCATCCTTGGAATGGATTGTAATTTTCTCTGTTAAATCTCCCTTACTAATTTTATATGCCGATTCAGCTATTTTTCGTAATGGCCCTGTAATAGACTTTGTAATGAAATAAATTAATATACTACCAAATGCAATAGCAATAGCAATGACAATCAAAGTCTTATAAAACACTGGACTGGCAGCTTGGTTAATTTCTTCATCGAACATAACACCAACTACTTTCCAGCCTGTTTTCTCATTTGTTGCAAAGATTAAATTCTTTTTATCATCTTGTTCTGTATAAGAGACATTTCCTTGTTTTTCTTCATAAATTGGTTTAATCCAAGGATCAGTAACTTTTGCACCTGGTTTTCTAGATGGATGACTAACAATTTGCTTATTTTGATCTAAAATAACTGCATAACCTTTTTCACCAATGTTAATCATTTTGGAAATTTTCAAGATGTTATCTAGATTTAAGTTAATTCCTATAACACCTTTACCATCTTTTACTTCTTTAGCAATTGTCACTACCATATTTTTTGTAGATGCTGATTGATATGGTGCAGTAACAATTACTTTCCCTTTATTTTCATGTGCTTCTTTATACCAAGATCTATCTCTTGGATTGTATCCATCAGCCATTTGGATAAATGGTTCTCTTATAAACTTTCCCGTCTCTGTTCCAATATAAATACCTTCTACTTCTGGATGAAGTTTTATATATTGCGCTAGCTTCGTTCTTACTATTTCTTCCTGTCCATTTAGATATGTATCTTCTGTTAAGATGTCTGCAAAGTACGTCGCATCAACAAATTTCTCTTCTATATTTTGAGAAATAACAGTATTTAAAATCGAAATATTCTCCTTTGCTTTAGCTGTCATTTGATGTTCAAAATTTGTTTTGGCAGTTTGATATGAAACACCACCAATAATAATTCCTGGTATAGTTAAAATAATAAAGAATGAAATGATTAATTTTTTATTGATACTCATACATTTAACCCAGTTAAATATTTTTTGCATAATAAGCCTCCTTTATGTAATGTGGATACTTGTGTCATTTTATACAATTAACATGCATAAAACAATATATAATGATAACATGTAAATTTTTCGTCAATTATGCATTTTTGCATATCCACTCCTTATACGTATTTTAATCATAAAAATAAGAGAACTTTAGCATTATATATGCTAAAGTTCTCTTATTTCTTAACAGCTTCTACTCTATAAAACTTCTCTTATAATCCTTAAATCTTTACCCTTCGCCTTATAGTCATATTACTAAAACTCTTCGTCCTAATTTATTTGACGCTCTTTACATAACTAATTGCCTGACTTCCCATTTGTACCCATGCCTGTTCAAAGGTTTCTCTCGGTACTTTTACATCTAAGCTATCCTCAAGTGGATCTCGAATATATACAGATTCCTGATCATATCCAATAAGTACAACACAATGTTCATTATACGTAATAGAAACATCTCCACTATTTGTTTCCCATGTAGTAAATTCAGCTGCATCTAATGGTGCAAATGTTGCATTTGTGATCATGACTACAGGTTGCCCTGCTTTTATCCTCTTATAAATTTCTTCTATATTCTTCCCTGTTAAGTCTACAGCTTTATTAGGTAAATATTTTTCCGCTAACTGAAAAAGTGGCCCATGATATACACCATATCCCGATTCAGAAAATGTATAAATATTACCTACAAATCCTTCATTTGGATTCCCTCGCACACCATCGTCTATAAAATCAACTTTTTTTATTTCATTTGCTAATGTCATCTTATCCACTGAAACACCAGCGTATTGTAACATCATCGCTAAGCTTGTCACTTCACAGCCTCTATCTAGCTCTGGTAGTTGCTGAATTAATGGTACACTTGATAAAATGGCCTTTTCATCATTATTACTAAATTCCGGTTCTTTCCCGTTTTGTATATTGAAGAATGTCCACTTCTCCCCATACTTTGTAATTCCATTTGTATATACACTCCATACCGCTATAGCTAGTAATGCTATACATATATACCACTTAAACCTCCGTATCACTCTCACGCCCTTTTTAGTTAGTTAAATAAGAATAAAATGCGTCAGCATCCGTTCGAATCACTGGTACAAAATTTAGTTCTTTTTCTCTCTCAGGTTGATCTTTTTTTATTTTTTCTGTTAGCTCTTGAATATTCATGTTCGCTTTGTCCATATTAAGCTCATCTGCCAATTGTAGCACCTTTTGTTCATTAATTTCTCTTAATACTTGATATATATCTTTCCCATATAAATCAATATTATATTTTTTTGCTTCTTCCTGCACTTTTTGTTCGTACACCTCTTGTGCTAACACTTCTATCTCTTTTCCTTTTGGTGAAATACCTAACTTCCCTGCTTCCTCTCTTACTTTCGTTCCATAGATTTCTTCTGCAATGTCCTCTATTTCTTTTCCATTTGTCGAAATACCTAATTTATCCGCTTCATCATTAATTTTAATCGTATTAATTTGATTAATTAAATTTACAATTGATGTATTTTCTATAGATATGCCTAGTTTTAACGCTTCTTGCTTTACTTTTGTTTCATAGATTTCTTCTGACAGCGTCCCAACATCTTTTCCTTCAATCGAAATTCCTAGCTGCTTCGCTTCTCTTCCTACTTCTGTCTCATGAATTTCTTTTTCTAACGTAATTTGTTCTTTCCCTTCCGTTTCAATACCTAGATTCTCCGCCTTTTCTTCTGTATGCACAGCATGTATCTTTCCATTATTTAATTGTTCTTTGCTACGTTGTGTGTAATCTGTCTTTCCTTTTGATGTTTCAGAAGGAGAGGCACCCCCTAATATACTTAAGCTCATTACTCCAATAGTGAATACCGTCATCATTTTCTTTTTCAAAATTAATTCCTCCCTCTTATACTTTCTTTCCCATCATTCCCCTAGTTTTTTTAATACTATACATACATCTCATCGCTTTTTGAGATAACATTATGATTGATAAACCCCACTCACATACACCTAGTCTCTTCTTCATGTAACGAACTTTCTTCATGCCATATATAATATAAATAGTTTCTTAACTTTGTCTTAAAAAAAGACGACCTTGTAAAAACAAGATCGTCTTCTTACTTATATTTTTTGGTTTTTAGGGAAAATCACTTCAAAACAAGTGCCATCTCCCCATTTGCTCTCTACTGATATTTTTCCGTAATGCTTTTCTACAATCCAATTTGCGATTGAAAGACCTAATCCAGCTCCTTCTGACGTACTTCTTGCTCTATCCCCTTGATAAAAACGATCAAATAATTTCGGAATATCTTCCTCTTTCACTCCTATCCCGTCATCTTTCACCTGTATGCGAATCGAACTACTCGTCTGCGTGCAATCAATTTGAATATGCCCGCCTTCGTTTGTATACTTCATCGCATTATCTAACAGTATGACCATCATTTGATGAATCCGCTCTCTATCAGCCATAAAAGATACGTCACGTTCTACTTTTAGTATCATTTCTTTTTCTTGATAAGAAGCAATCTCTTTATATGGAGCTACTATTTCTTCTAACAATTTATCAAGTTCAAATGTTTTTTTATCCATCTCAATTTGATTAGAATCAGAACGTGCTAGTAATAATAAATTACTAACGAGTTTTGATAACCGCCTACATTCTTTTGAAATTGTAGAAATATCCATCGCTTTTTCTTCTATCGTAGCGGATGGTGACTGAAATAACACATCCGTTTTTGATTGAATAACTGCAAGCGGTGTCCTTAGTTCATGTGATGCATCAGAAACGAATTGCTGCTGTTTCTCCCATGAATTTTGAATAGGTACGAGTGCTCTGCCAGCTAGGAAAAAGCCGATACCTATCGCACATAAACTTCCTATGCTACAACCTATAACGAGGATTAAAAATAAAGTATTTAACATTCCTTCTTCCGCTGTTATATCTCGCACGATTTGAACTATTTCTCCATCTTTTTGAAGCGAAAATGCTCTAAAATATCGTCCTTGTACTTTGATATCTTGTAACTCCCCTATTTTTTCCGGAGAAAACTTTTCCAAATTCTCTTCAAAAATTGAACGGAATTTACGATTATCGCCCTCTATTTTCACTATTTTCCCATTCCAAGTTATTCTAGTTACTCGCGGATCTCCAATTTGGATATTCTCCATACGTTTTCTTGGTGGTATTTTAACATCTAATTTTTCTCTATACTGAGCCATCATTTTTATAGATTGATCCACTTCATTATAAATACGCTTATATGTGTATGAATAAATAATACTACCTAATATACCTATTAATAGGATAAATACTAATGAATTCACTATAGTCAAACGAATGCGTGTCTTTTGAAACATACTTCCCTTTTTCATTGTTCTTTTAATATATATCCAATACCTCGAACAGTTTGAATATCTTTCTGATAACCGAATGGTTCTAATTTTTTACGCAAATGATGCACATACACTTCCACAATGGCTACTGTCGTATCTGAATCAAATCCCCAAACACGATCAAAAATTTGTTCACGCATTAAAATCTTCCCGCTATTTTGAATGAGATACTCTAGTAGCTCATATTGTTTCAATGTCAACTTAATACTTTGTCCATCTACTTGAACGTCTTTATCTTTTCCGAACAATTCAATCCCTTTATAACGAATCGTTTGCTGCGTTGTTAAACTACCACTTCTGCGTAGTAAAGCGCGAATTCTCGCTTTTAATTCAGGGGCCTGAAATGGCTTAACGATATAGTCATCTCCACCAAAATCCAATCCCTTCACCCGATCTTCTAAAGAATCTCTCGCTGTCAAAAACAGGACTGGTGTTTCAATCTTTTCATCACGTATTTTTTGAATTACTTCAAATCCATCCATCCCTGGCATCATCACATCCAGCAAAATTGCATCATATATATTTTGAAGCGCTAAAAACAATCCATCTTCTCCATTTATTGCCGTATCTACTTCAAATTCATCACGCAAAATTTGTACGATAGACTCTAATAACGAGGCATTATCTTCTACTACAAGTAAGCGCATGCTCTCACCTTCCATCAAATAGTTCAATTCTATTTATTATTACATTTCTTCTCTTCATAACAAAAGAATGTAGTTACATTACGTATTTTCATTTTTAACTATTTCCTTCTAAAATTTTGAAATTTTATTATAAAAACTTTGTCTTAAATTTAGCTTAATAAAAAATTGAAAGAAATAAGATTCCTCTTATCTCTTTCAATTTTTTATTACATATACCTTTTTACTCGGCAATTCCAAACAATTTAGCTGACCACCGTACACAGCCCCGCCATCAATTCCAATAATACGATTACTACCAAAATACACTCCGCACTCCTCACTACCATGAAGCGTTTTTGTTTCCGTATGCCCAAATACAACAACCTTTTCACCGCTATATCCATTATGAAATTCATTACGGATCCACATTAACGTATATGGTTCAGATTCAGAAACTCGTTTCATCGGTTCAACCCCAGCATGTACAAATATATACTCTTCTGTTTCAATGTAATGATCTAATTCTTGAATAAACTTTATATGTTCCTCTAATACACGAGAGTGTAAAATCGGTTTTTGGAAGTCTTTCTCATTAACCGCAATATCTTCTTCTACAAATCCATAGCTATATAATGTCTTATCTCCACCATTTCTTTTTACCCAATGGTTCCATGAATGTTCCTCATTTGTCGTTAACGCCTTAATCATCATATCTTCATGATTTCCCTTTAAAATGAGTGCTCCCTCTTCTTTCAATTCTCTTACCTTTTCAATTACAGCACGCGCATTTGGACCACGATCTACATAATCTCCCAGTAAGATTAATTGATCCTGTTTCGCATCATATTGAGCTTCTTCCAATAACTGTTCAAACTTTTTTATCTCTCCATGAATATCACTAATAACAAGAATTCTTTTCATATTATCCCCCTCTTTCTAATTATAGTTCAAAACGACAGAAAGTTCAGAATTGAAATCCCGAATCATATTTATCTCGCATTAATGGGCCGTAAGACCCCCGCTGATTAAAGTTTCACTTTATTACAAACTAAACTATTATCCTTACAACAATGTAAGTCTCTTGTCATCCAATTCGATAGTTGTAATTACTGTATCTCCTTATACTGAAAGTAAGAAATGAAACAAAAAACAAGGAGAGATGAGAGATGAAAAAAGTAATGGAAGTTGTAGTAGCGGTAGTAGAGGTTTTCGTAAATGGTAAACAAGTCGCAATGGAGTTAAATAAATAATGAAAAGGACAACATTCACTCTAGACCCTTTACTCATATAAAAGAGATAAGACTTCATCATTTCTTTGATCCCTTATCTCCCTATAAAGAAAGCCGTATCCCTTTTAAGGATACGGCTTTCTCTTATTTTTGACTTGTACGAGCTGAAATGCTAATTGCTCTATCTGTTGCTTTGGCAGCTTCATCTAACGCTTCTTTACTATTCTTCCCGTCATACATCGCTTCTAATGCTTTTACAACTGCATCTCGTGATTCTGGGAATACACTAATTAAAGCCCCTTGTGTTGCTGGAGATTGCTTCGTTGCTTGCAGTTGATCTACTGTTACTTTCAACTGTGGGTATTTTTCATATTGCTCTTTTACTAATGGCTCATTATATGCATCTGGATTAATTGAGAAATAGCCTGTTGCAGTATGCCATTTTGCTTGTACGTCTGGCTTCGTTAAATATTTCATAAAGTCCCAAGCACCTTGTTGCGTTTCTTCTGAAACCATATTCGTCATCCATAATGATGCTCCACCAATAACAACACCATTTTGTTTCGAATCCTCTGGATATGGAATATATGAAACACCTACATTAAACTTAGATGCATCAATTAAATCACGAACACCAGCTGAAGAATCTAAATACATAGCAACTTGTCCAGACTGGAACGCGGCACGAATATCATCCCAACTTGCTCCATACTTTCCAAGGACACCAGCTTTATTTAAATCATCTAACATTCCAAATACTTTCTGTCCTTCTTTACCATTAAATACCGCCTTTTTTGCAGCATCCTTACGACCGTTTTCGTTATCTACATATAAAGCACCTTGTGTCGCTAACAATTCTTCAAAGAACCAACCGTAGTTAAGCATGGAGAATCCATATTGTTTTACATTTCCGCCTTCTTTAATCGTTAACTTTTTCGCTGCTTCTTGTAATTCAGCATATGTTTTTGGAGCTTTCTCTGGATCTAAGCCCGCCTTTGCGAAAGCATCTTTATTATAAATTAATACTGGTGTAGATGAATTAAATGGCATAGAATACATTTTTCCATCAACTGAATAATAATTTGTAATTGCTTTTTCTAATTTTGACGTATCGTACTTATCTTTTTTTATCCAGCTATCAATTGGTGTGATTTTTTTACTATCAATCATATATTTCGTTGTAATTTCACTCGATTGAACAAGAGCTGGCGCTTCTTTCGTTGCAGATATCGTTCTAAATTTCGTTAAAGACTCTTCATATGTTCCTTGGAACTCTGCCTTTATCTCATATTTATTTTGTGACTTATTATAGTCTGCAACAAGACTATCTAGTACTCCTTGTGTTTTTCCACCCATCGCATGCCAGAAGCGAATTACAGTTTTATCACCATTTTTTTCAACTGGTGCTACTTTTGCCTGTGCTTCAGGTTTTCCTTCTGTTTTACTATTTGAACAAGCGGCACTAGATAATGCCATTGTTGCTACCATTAATAGAGCAGCACCTTTTTTAACTAGACTCATTTAAATCTCACCTTCTCTTAGTTATTTAATTGCACCTTTTGTTAATCCTTGTTGTAATTGCTTTTGCCCTAAAAATAGTAAAATCAATGTTGGAATAACGATAACCGTAACACCGGCCATTACGCTTCCCCAATCAGTTGCAACTTCTTGAGACTGAAGCTGCTTCACACCGATTTGCACTGTTCTTACTTTTTCATCAGTGGTCACTAAAAGTGGCCATAAATACATATTCCATGTTGTTAAAAAGCTATATACTCCAAGCGTAATAAAACTCGTTTTACAATACGGAATTACAACGCTGAATAAAAATCTTATATTTCCAATCCCTTCAATAAAAGCAGCTTCTTTCAGTTCATTCGGAAGTGTCATAAAATGTTGACGTAACAAGAAAATACCGAAAGCTGTTGCAAAAAACGGCACTGTCATCCCGGCGAAACTATTGATCCAACCAAAGTTTTGAATTGTTAAAAAGTTAGGCACCATCGTTGCTTCCCACGGAATCAGCATCGTTGAAATAAACAGGAAGAAAATTAAGTTTCTCCCTTTAAACTGAAGAAAAACAAAAGCATAAGCTGCTAAACTTGATACGATAAGTTGTCCAATCATAACGACTGTCGATACAATTAAACTGTTATATAAGTATGTAAAAAGTGGTACTTTTTGAAAAATATTAATGAAATTATCAAAAGTAAACTGGGTCGGAAATAACCTTCTCATTTGAATATCGTCTGGTGTCATAAAGCTTATTAAAAATGAATACAGTACAGGAAAAAATACCATTACTGCACTAATAATGAGCAGCATGTATAATAGGAAATTTTGTTTCCACTGTTTAACAATCATTTATAATGCACCTTTCTCTCAGCAAACTTAAATTGAAGTAATGTAGCAAGGAAAATGAAAACAAATAATACCATTGCTTGTGCACTTGCTGTTCCAAATTGATGATTCACAAACGCCTCTTTGTAAATCGAGTACACAATCAAATTCGTTGCATCATTTGGTCCACCGTGCGTTAAAATATCAATTTGCCCAAAGCTTTGGAACGCACTAATTAATGTTACTGTTACAATAAAGAATAAAGTTGGTGATAGCATCGGTAATGTAACACGGCGAAGTTTATATAAATAACTAGCACCATCTATAGATGCACTCTCATATAACGACGTATCGATATTTTGTAAACCACCTAATATAACTAAAAATGCAAAACCTGTATTCACCCAAACTGTTGTAACTGATACAGAGAATAGTGCCCAGTCCGGACTCGTTAACCATGGGATTGCAGGAAGGTTCATAGAGGCTAATATATTATTAAATAATCCTACACTTGGATGAAATAAAAATAGCCAAATCACTGCACTAGCAGCTACTGATATTCCCATCGTCGAAGAAAACAGAACTCGGAATAACCCAATACCTCTTACTTTTCCATTTGCAATCAATGCAAGAAACAAAGCAAATATAATACTCGTAGGCACTGTATATAAAACAAATAATAAAGTTGATTTTATACTTTTGTAGAAGGCTGGATCAGAGAATAAGTATTGATAATTTTCTAAGCCAACGAAAAGATTAGCTTCCCCATGTATATCGGTTAAATAAAAGCTATAGTAAATTGTCCTAAACAATGGATAGAACAAAAAAATCGAAAATAACAAAATAGATGGCGCCAAAAACAATAATCCTATTCTTAAATCTTTCGTTCTCCCCCATAATTTTTTCTTTTTTGACACCTTTGTTTGAACTGGTAACTTACTTACATCGATCATTATTTCGCCACCACTTTCAACTCTTCTTCAGCTACCACTTTTAAGCGTTCATTCGTGTTTTCATTAAAGAAGCATAACTTTTCTTGCGAGAATAATAATTTTACTTTGTCACCTTTGTTCAAGAGTAACTGTCCGATGACTTTCGCACTCCAAGTTGTTCCATTTACCGCAAAGTTCAATATAGATTCATTCCCTAATACTTCTACAGATTGCAACGTCACTTCTTGTCCCTCCTCAGACAGTGCAATATGCTCAGGGCGCATGCCTATGCGAATTGTTCCTTCTGGTAATTGCTTTAACTGTCTAATAGATAATGGAATTTGCAATTGCCCTATATGTAATACACCTTTTTCTTTATTTACTTCCCCATCATTTATATTCATAGAAGGAGAACCTATAAAGCTTGCAACAAATTCGTTTGCTGGTTCGTTATATATGTCAAGTGGTGTTCCAACTTGCTGTATACTTCCTTTATTTAAAACCATGATACGATCTCCCATAGTCATCGCTTCTATTTGATCGTGGGTAACGTAAATCATCGTAATTCCTAATCGCTGCTGAATTTCTCTAATTTCAATTCTCATTTGCGCACGTAATTTCGCATCCAAATTCGAAAGTGGTTCATCCATTAAACAGATTGGTGCTTGACTCACAATTGCCCTGGCAAGTGCAACACGCTGTCTTTGTCCGCCTGATAATTGGCCTGGTTTCATTTTCACATACTCTTTCAGTCCTACCATTTCAATAGCTTCCATTAATCGCTTTTGTCGCTCTTCTTTTTGTACTTTTCTTACCTTAAGTCCAAATAAAATATTTTCTTCTACAGATAAGTGTGGATATAATGCATAATTTTGAAATACCATTGATAGATTACGGTCTTTCGGCTCTAGATCATTTGCAACACGTTCATTAATAATTAAATCTCCTGAAGAAATCTCTTCTAAGCCAGCGATCATTCGTAATAATGTGCTTTTCCCGCATCCCGAAGGTCCAACTAAAACAAAAAATTCACCCTTCTTAATATGAACCGATACGCCTTTAACCGCTGTCTCTTCTGCATTTTTATATACCTTTGAAACATTTTTCAATTCAATCACAAGGTTGCACTCCTTTTTTCTTCTTGTATCCATACTTCATAATGACTTGTTGAAATCGCACTTGCTCCTGCATGAATTGCAATTTCCGCATCTTCTCGCGTTTGAATCAGCCCACCTGCAATAATAGGAAACTCTATTTCCTCTACTAGCTGTTTAATTATAGAAGGCATAATCCCCGGCATAATCTCTACTGCATTTGGTTTAGTCGTTTTACAATTTTCAATTGATTTAGTAAGGGATAAAGTATCTACAAAAAAAATACGTTGAATTGTTTTCAATCCAATTTTATTAGCATTTCGAATTGTTGAACCCTTTGTTGAAATAATACCTTGTGCCCCGATAACATCTTGAATATACAAAAGCGCTTCCTCTGTATTCGTATTTAAGCCTTGTATAAAATCACAATGAAGAAATACATCATGTCCATGTTTCTGCAATTCATATACACGCTCTGGTAATTCCAGCATTGAACCAGTCATAAGAAAAACTGTTTTCGGCAATTTTTTGTATGCTTTGTATCCTTTCCAATCCTTTATCATCGCAATATAAGGTTCTTTAAACATTTTTTCCACCTAACTGTTCTCTTTTTATCCAAACTAAAAACACCTACTTACATAGAACGCCTTTCTCCTTATTTGAACTCTAGGGAATAGAGCACACCTAAGAAAGTGGCACATTATATGTAAGTGGGTGTTCTCAAATGTTCTCTACCCTATTTATTTTGTTACCTTTACTATATTACGCATTTATTAAGTCAGTTTTGATAGATTGTTAATTAGGTGTTAACCGAATGTTAATATTCACCATATCACTATTTACATTAATCCATATATTTGAATACAAACGAATAGAACGAAACAATACTTAAAATTCAATCAATATGTAAATTCATTCCATAGTTAATAAGTTTTAGTTTTCTCGCAACGGCTTGTGAAGCATAATTATTCCAAGAAGTACTATAAAGTGGAATGCTTTTTTCTTCTTTTATTGATATCGCCCAGGCTGTAACACCATCAGTACCATATCCGTTCCCTTGAAACTCCGCTAAAGTTTCCACACTTGCCTCAGCAGCTACGGGCGTACTTCTGGCACTGCAACAAACAGAAACTACCTTTTCATTTTTTACAATTGCCAAATAAGGTTGCCTCCTTATTTACTCCATTTACCATCCATTCATAATCTATTTTTCATATTCAAAATAAAAATCCCATTCAAATACACATTACTGAATCCATCATACTAACTGATTTCTTCATTCTGTCTATCTAAATGGGATTATTTTTCGTTTTTTACTCTACTGGCTGTTGTGGCTGTACTACTTCATTCGCTCCAGCTACCCTCAACATATTTACAATATCTTTAAAACCTCTTTTTTCAGCGTATTGCAGTGGCGTCAGATGTTCCTTGTTAGCCATGTTTACATCTGCACCGTGATCAATAAGCAATTGAATTACTTTCTTATGGTTTTCACTACCATTTCCTAATACAATTGCTTCTAATAACGCTGTTCCACCACGTTCATTTGTATAATTCACATCAATATCTGTATGCTCTAATAATTCTTTAACAACCTCTACATGGCCACGCTCAGATGCAGAAATAAGTGCTGTCCCACCTGACCTAGTCGTTTCTTTCGTATTAACTCCTGCATTAATTAATACTTTTACAATATCCGTATATCCTTCTCTACTTGCATAAAGAAGTGGATTACTTTTTTTCTCATCTTTAATTTCAATATTAGCACCTGCACCAATTAATGCTTTAACTGTCTCTACATGATTTTGGTACGTCGCTGCAAGGACAGGCGTTTCTCCGTTGTCACCTTCTACGTTTATATTCGCTCCATCCTGAATCAACTTCATAGCTGTCTCTGTATCTCCAAGGGTAGCTGAAAGTAACAACTGTTTGTCCATTAAATTTATACTTTTCTCTTCTTTAGATTCTTCCTGTTCTTTATGCTTCTCTTTTTTCTTTTCATTTTTCACATGAACCGGTTTCGATTCTGGTTCTTCTTGCTTATCGCAAGCCACTACCGTCATTAAAAGTCCTAATAAAATACATAATAAAATTTTTTGTTTTCTCACAACTACAGCTCCTATGAAAGATAATGTTTTCTTAACCATTCCTCCATCACATACAATAACTCTTCTTGAGTACATTTATCCATAAGCCCTTTATATTCCTTCTTTAATCGGATTATCTTAAGCTTATACTATGTTTCTCAACCTATTGAAATGATACGCCTGATGGCCCCATCATTAACATTATGAAGCAATTAGTTTAGCACGTTTTTACCGCATTTGTATACATTTCTAAAAAGTACATAAAGTGAAACTTTAATTAGTGGGGGTTTTGTTCATCCACCACTAATTATTAGCCCACACCAATCGGGCTTTTACGGGCAGCCCGACTCCACCTAACTTCTTTGCTTTCACTAAATTTTGAGGTGGGGATCTTATTGCCCGTTAATGCGGGATAAATGATTGCTTTAGGTTACTATATTCCATTGTAACCGTTCTTCTAAAAATTTTACACCTTTTCTATATTTGCACCTGAGTAATAATAGAAAAAGACAACTATATAGTTGTCTTTTTCTATCATTAATGATGTCCACCATGATTTCCTGCTTTCGGTTTCCCCATCATCTCTTTATTCATTTCCCATTTATGCTCTGCTAGCTCTTTATATGAAAGAACTTTCCCCTTATAGTTAGATACAAAGCTCTCTGCATCTTTTTTATTTTTAAATGAAATGACATTATAAGCCATCGGTGTCGTTATTGTTTTATCATATACGTAAGTAGCGTCTTCTAACGAAATCCAATCTTTCGAATCATAATCTCGAACAAATTTCTCTTTCGTCTTTTCACCTGAGTTGATCTCCATCCATTTATACATACAACCGATATCATCAAACTTTAACGCTTTTCCATTTTCTAAAATAATTTCTGTTGCAAATTGATTATCTGTTACCCCAATTTGACAAATATCACATTTATCATGTTTCTCATCAATGGCAACAGCTGCTGTTTCCTTTTTCCCACACCCGACTACCGTAAATACGAAACATAAACATATAGCAAGTACGACATATTTTACTTTCATCAATATTCCTCCCTAGAAACCGTATACTCCACGAAAAGAATACCAAAAGGTTGTGTGAGATTTGTGAAAAAACAATGTGCTTTTTGTAATAGGAAACAAAAAAAGATGTGTAGTTATTTCTACACATCTCTCATCACTCACAACCTGTAATTAATAAATCATCTTCTAATTTAACTAATAATGTATCCTCACTAATTTCCTGTCCAACTTCTACATTTACCAATCTTATATTTCCACTAATCCCGACTGCAATTTTTTTAAGCTCACCGTCATTTTTTCGGATCATCAGTAATTTCTCCCATTCATATACGTAAGAAGATTCATTAATAAAAATCTCCTCTACTTTTCCTTCATAAGAGCTATAAATCTCTTCAATTCTCGTTTTCATATAACATCTACTCCCTATTTCACACTTCACTATTTTCATCTTATTCTACCATTCTTACGAGGAGCAGCTTACTTTTTAAAAATTCAAATTAACTACCATGAACAAAATGAACAAAATAAAAATTATGCTTCTAATGATGTTATTTTTCAAATTATTTACCATTTGAATAGATGCTTTTATTATAAATAAAAAACCTTTTTCTGAATTTTTATTCTATTTTGAAAGCGCAATCATTCTTTTGAGGGGGAAATTACATGTTAGCACTACTTGGATTTGCGATGGTATTTGTCTTTATGTTTTTAATTATGACGAAACGTATGTCAGCGCTAGTAGCATTAATATTAATTCCGAGTGTTTTTGCATTAATTGGCGGATTCTATGCCAATATGGGGCCTATGATGTTAGAGGGAATTCAAAAATTAGCACCTACTGGTATTATGCTTATGTTCGCTATTTTATATTTTGGGATTATGATTGATAGCGGTTTATTCGATCCTGTCATTAGTAAGATTTTAAAATTTGTAAAAGGAGATCCTTTAAAAATCGTTGTCGGAACAGCTATATTGACTATTATCGTTTCTCTAGATGGTGACGGTACAACAACATACATGATTACAGTTTCCGCAATGTATCCACTATATAAGCGCCTTGGAATGAACCCCCTCATATTAGCTGGAGTTGTTATGTTAGGGGCGGGGGTAACAAATCTTACACCTTGGGGTGGACCCACAGCTCGTGTTATGAGCGCACTTGGACTTGAGGCTTCTGAATTATTTACACCTCTTATTCCAGGAATGATTGCTGGTGCAATTTGGGTTGTTTTCGTTGCTTACTATCTTGGAAAAAAAGAAAGAAAACGTTTAGGAATTATGGATGTACAGTATTTAAAACAAATGCAAACAATGGATGAGCAAGCTGCAACTGTCGAAGCCGCAGTGCATAAACGTCCTAAACTTCTATGGATTAACTTTTTATTAACCGCTACATTACTTGTCTGTCTCATACTAGAAGTTATGCCGTTACCTGTTTTATTTACAGTCGCTTTTGCTATTGCTGTTATGATTAACTATCCAAACTTAGAACAACAGAAAGAACGTATTGCTTCTCATGCAGGGAATGTATTAGCAGTTGTTTCTCTCGTATTTGCTGCCGGTATTTTCACTGGTATTTTATCTGGAACAAAAATGGTAGATGCAATGGCTAACAGTGTAGTAACTCTTATACCAGATGCACTTGGACCACAATTGCCAATTATTACAGCTCTTCTTAGTATGCCATTCACATTTTTCATGTCCAATGATGCATTTTACTTTGGGGTATTACCTATTTTAACTAAGGCTGCTGCTACTTACGGAATTAGTGCAGCTGAAATGGGACGTGCTTCCTTACTTGGGCAACCCGTTCACTTATTAAGTCCTCTTGTTGCATCCACTTATTTATTAGTTGGGATGGCAAAAGTTGATTTTGGTGAACATCAACGTTTTACTTTATTGTGGGCAGTTGGAACGACAATGGTGATGTTGATTACTGGCATTGTAATTGGGATTATTCCAATATAAGACGCAAAAAACAGTAGAAGAAATAAATCCTCTACTGTTTTTTATTATGAAGAAACAAGAAAATACCGTCTCTCCGGTCTCCCCACACTCCCATATATTAGCTCTGCGTGGACTTTCTTCCCAGATATTAAATACTCTAAATAGCGCCTTGCAGTTGATCGACTTACGCCTACCATTGAACTTAGTACCTCTGCTGTAATCCCTTCTTCATTAACTGTTAACATATGTTTTTTTATTTTTGCTAAAGTTAAGGGGTCTATCCCTTTCGGGGCATATTCCATTTCATTTCCCTTTACGCCTCTTTGAGACCATAAATGTTCTATTTGTTCTGTAGATAATTGATTATTTTTCTTCAGCTGCACAATCTTTTTTTGATAACTTTCCAAACTCGCCTTAAATCGATCAAACATTAGTGGCTTTACAATATAATCTGTTACTCCGCCCCGCAGGGCGTGCCTCACTACATCTGTTTCCGATGCCGCTGTAATCATAATAATATCTGTATCGTGCAAATGATGCCTAATATATGTGACAAGTTCCGTTCCTTGCATATCAGGTAAGTACACATCTAATAACACAAGCTGTGGCTTCACAAGCTCTAGCCATTCTTTCGCTTGTTCTCCAGTCGTTGCCGTTCCAATTACTTTAAATCCCTCAATTTTTTCAGTAAAACGACGATGAATGTCAGCAATCCGAATATCATCTTCTACAATTAATACTTCAATCTCCTCACCCATTACTATTCGCCTCTCTCTTTCGGTAGTGCAATAATAAATAACGCACCACCTAAATCCCCTTTTTCGATTGCAATACTTCCATTTAAATCTTCTACTAACTCTTTCACTTTTGCTAATCCATATCCTCGCTCTCCTCCTTCTTTCGTCGAAAAGCCTTTATAGAATATGCTAGTAATTATTTCATCATGAATCCCTTGCCCTGAATCTTCCACTTCAATTAATATTTCTTCTCCAATATCAGTTACAAACATCCTTACTCTCTTATCATTCTCTTCATTTTTTTCAATTGCTTCAAATGCATTCGTAATTAAATTTCCTAAAATAGAAACGACATAATTACTCTCAATATGTGGACTTAATTTGTCTAAACCACTTTCTCTATCTAGCATAAAATCAATCTTCAACTCTCGTGCTCTATTATAAAATCCAATTAAAATTCCACCTAGCCATGGATTTTGAATCCGCTTCATAATAAATTGAACAAAATCTTGATATACCGCTGTTTCCTTATGAATAAGCTCTAAAGCATCTTCGTATGATTCTAATTGGATAAGACCCGAAAGCGTATACAATAAATTGTTATATTCGTGCGCTTGCGCTCGTAATGCCTCTGTATATTGCTTCGTCTGAGATAATTCTGCTGTTAACTGATCCATTTCAGATTTCAAACGTAAGCTCGATACAACGCCAGTTACTTTATTCTTTACTTTAATAGGTAGACGGTTCGCAATAACAGCCTGTCCTTTTATATTTAATTGGCGATCAAACTGTTCTTCACCAGTTTGAAGTACATCTAGTATCGTTGAATTAGGAATTACATTTAAAATAAATTCCCCAATAATATTTTGTTGTTTATCTAGCGAAAGAATATCATAAGCTGCTTGATTGACTAAACTAATCATGCCATTTTTATCGATTACAATAATCCCTTCACGTACAGATTGAATCACTGTACTATGCTCTTCATATAAAGATGAAATTTCTTCTGGTTCCATACCGAACATCATTCTTTTTATACTTGCCGCTAAATATATAGAGCCGATTACTCCAATTAATAGCCCTATTATTGTAATCCAAAATACACGCTTTCCATACACCTCTACCGCTCCATGAATATCATCCATTGAAAATCCAACAGACACCACACCAATGATTTCATTTTCCTGATTACGGATTGGAACTTTTCCGCGTAATGAAGGGCCTAATGATCCAGTTGCTTTCGAAACATATGATTTTCCTTCTAATAAAACGCCTTTGTTATCTCCACCAATCATCGCTTCTCCTATTTTATCTCGCTCAGGATGTGCATATCGAATCCCCTCTTTATTTCCAACTACAATGAAGTCAGCCTCTGTATCCATTCGAATTCTTTCTGCAATCGGCTGAATAATAGAAGCTGGGTTTTCTTTTTGAAAAGCTTCCTTTATTTCAGGTATAGCAGCAACTGTTTTCGCAACATGCAAAGCCCTTTTGCCAATTTGCTCTTCTACCGTTTCAGATAATATGTAATAAAATAAATAACTCGTTAGCATAAGTACAACTAAAATAAGTGTACTAATAGTTAATGTAATTCTCGGTTGGAGTTTTAATTTTTTTAATTTCAAAACCATTCCCCTAACATGATTAAAGATAGAATTTAAAGAATATACAGTCTCTTTAATTATACTTAATCATAACACGGTTACTCTATATTTCTTTCTTTTTCTCTTCATAAAAAAAGAAACGAAGTAAAATTACTACCTCGTTTCTTAACATTCGTTATTACACTTTAAACTTACTAATCATCTCTTGTAATTCTTCTGCCATTTGTGATAAATGGACTGCTGCTGCATTTATTTCATCTACTGAAGCTAATTGTTCCTCAGAGGAACCAGCAATATTTTGAACGCTTGCTGCATTTTCTTCAATTGTAGCTGCAATTTCATTAATAGATGCACTTACTTGTTTTGCATCTACCGTCATTTGTTTTGCTACATCTACCATGTTATCAATTTGTACAACTGTATCATCCGTAGATTTCAATATTTCAGCAAAGCTTTGCTTCGTTTCATTTGCAACTACAAGTCCTGATTGTACTTCTACTCCAACTTGATTCATAGAGCTTACTGTTTCTTTTATATCAAATTGAATCTCTTTCACTAGTTTCCCAATTTCCGTAGAAGACTGTCCTGATTGTTCTGCTAGCTTTCGCACTTCATCTGCTACAATTGCAAATCCTCTTCCTTGCTCTCCAGCTCTCGCAGCCTCAATTGCCGCATTTAACGCTAATAAATTTGTCTGTTCAGCAATATGTTGAATCACTTCAAGGATTGCTCCAATTTGTTTCGACTTATCGTCTAACAAACCAATGATTTTGTCTGACTGCGAAACAGACTCATGAATTAATTGCATTTGATTCACAGTTTGTTCAACTAACTTCCCACCATTTTCAGCTTTTTTCTTCGTATACATAGAGGCTGTAGATACTAATGAAGAACTATCTGCAACACGCTGAATTCCTTCTGTAACTTCTTCTAACAATGTTGCTCCTTCTTCAACTTCTTTCGTTTGTATTTCTGCACCACTTGATACTTGCTCTATCGCCTGTGTAATTTGTTCCGTTGCTTCGCTTGTCTGCTTCATACTAGCTGTTAATTCTTCTGAAGATGCCGCTACATGACTTGCTGAAGTGTTTATATTGGAAATGACACTTTGTAACGATGCAGCCATCTCGTTAAAACTTTCTCCTAGCTGCCCAATTTCATCTTTAGAATGAACTGTAATTGACTCTGTTAAATCGCCTTCACTAATCTTTTTCGATGATATAACAAGTTGTTTTAACGGACTAATAATAGAAGCAATTATGAAGTAAATTAAAATCCCACCAATTACTAATGAAATACCAATAACAGTTATTGTTTTATAGAAAATAGGGTTAGCTGCTTCGATAATTTCTTTTGAAGGCATAATTCCTGCTATTTTCCATCCAGTTTTCTTATTCGTTTTAAAAGTGATATTGCGATCTTCACCATCTAATGAATAATAAAAATCTCCAGCTTCCTGTTTATACAATTCTTTACTAAGTTTCTCTTCTAATTTCTCTCCTGGCTTCATTTTCGGGTGCGCTACTACATTTTTATCTTGATCAAATATCGCTACATATCCTTCCTTACCGATATTAACCATCTTGGAAGTAGTAACAATATTATTAATGATTAAGTCAATCCCAAGAACTCCACTTTTATCCTCGTTTTGTTTTGCTAGTGTAATAACAATATTCCCTGTCGTTTTTGACTTATATGGAGCAGTTACAATTACCTCTCCACTTTTCTTCACGGCCTCTTTATACCAATCTCTTTCTGTAGGATTATATCCATCTGGCATCTGAATAGCTGGTGATTGAATGAACTGTCCATTACTAGATCCTGTATAGATTGCTTCCATTTCTGGATGCAGTTTATTGTATTCTTCTAGTTTATTTTGTATGTTTTGAATTTGATCTGCTTGGTAACTTGATTGTGTGAATAATTTCGTAAAATAAGTTGCATCTACTTTTTTACTATCCAATTCTTTATTAATTACATTATCCAAAATTTTTATATTATCTTTCGCCGAGTTTAAAATCGTTTCATTAAAATTCGTCTTCGCCTGTTGATAAGACGTCCAACCAATTACAATACTTGGAAGAATTAAAATGATAACAAATGACACAAGTAACTTTGTTTTTAAACTACTACTCCTTAATTTCCCTTGAAACATATTTCTACCCCTCCATACCGTTTTAAATGTAATTATCTCACATTTAATTTATTTATATAAATTACACGATTAATTGTATTAACTCTTTGTCTCTTTTTCTATTAAAGAGTTAATACATACCTTTTTCATTCTATATAAATTAAATAATTAAAACAATATATAAAAATGTATATTATTCGAAATATTATAATTCACAGAAGAACCTCCAGTATTTCACTTACTAGAGGTTCTTTCCACCTTACTATTCTTTATCTTTTTCTACTTCTTTTTTCTCATCTTCTACTACAGATACAACAGGTTTATCACTTGATAATTGTTGTACCGCTCCTTTTCCAGCAAATCCTTCTAATAGCTCTTTTAAGTCAATTCCAGAAGAAGCTTTTAACGTTTCTTGCATCGTTGCCATTAAATCAGTTGCATAACCCGCAACTTTTCCGGCGCCGCTATTTTTACCACCGCCGCCTGTATCAACAACTGTAATTTTATCAATGTTACTAAGCGGACTTGCAACTTCCTTCGCATAACTTGGAAGCATTTTAAGAACCATATCCATAATTGCCGCTTGGCCATATAACTCAAATGCCTCTGCAATTTTTTGCTTCGCTTCTGCTTCTGCTAAACCTTTTAATCTAATAACATCTGCTTCCGCCGTACCTTGTGCTTTTTGTACTTCCGCTTTCGCTTGACCTTGCGCTTTTTCGATTTCCGCCTTCGCTAAACCTTCTACACGTACTTCTTCCGCACGAGCTCTCGCTTCAGCTTCAATCTTATATTGATCCGCATCTGCCTTTTTAATTTGTTTTACTTTTTCTGCTTCCGCTGATTGCTCAACAGCATAGCGATCTGCATCTGCTTTTTTCTTAACTTCTGCATCATATTGCTTTTCACGACGCGCAATCTCTTTTTCTTCTAACTCGATTTGCTTTTCACGCTCAATGATTTTAACGCGCATTTGCTCTTCTGTAACACCTTGTTGTGCTTTCGCTTGTTGTAATTCGTAAGAAAGATCCGCATCTGCACGGGCTTGCTCTTGTTCCCTCTTATAGGACTGTACTTTTAATTCTTTATGTTTTTCAGCTTCAGCGATTTGTGCATCACGTTGATATTCTGCTTCTTTTGCCTCTTTTTCAGCACGTGCTTTTTCAATACGTGCTTCTTTTTCACGCTCTGCGTTCGCAATTGTTGCATCACGCTTAACGGTCGCAATTTGCGGCTGACCAAGCGCATCTAAGTATCCGTTTTTATCCATTATTTCTTTAATTGTGAAAGAAACAATGCGAAGTCCCATCTTCTTTAAATCTGTAGAAGCTACTTCATGTACCTTTTGAGCAAATTGCTCTCTATTACTATACGCATCCTCTACTGTCATAGAAGATAAGATTGCACGTAAGTGACCTTCTAAAACCTCTTTTGCTTCTACTTTTAACTCTTCCGTTTCTTTTCCTAAATATTGCTCAGCTGCAGTAGATACTTCTTCAATTGTAGAACCTACTTTAATAATAGAAACACCATTTACTGTAACTGGAACACCTTGCTTCGTATACGTATCACGTGTACCAACTTCTAATTTGTAGTTTAATAGGCTTAAAGGTTCTGCTCTTTGCATAATTGGAACTACGAAAGTACCGCCCCCGCGGATAATCTTAATCTTCTTTCCATCATCAGTGGTAACAACATTCTTTCCTCCACCAAGCCAGTTCCCTGTAACAATTAACGCTTCATCTGGACCAACCGTACGATACTTCGTAATGAATACTAAAATGAGTAGAATTAAAATTGCCAGTAAAACTCCACCGATAATTAATGGAATCGTCATGTAAATTCCCCCTTATAATTTTGGTTTCTTTAAAGAATAAGCGATGTTTTGTACAAGTAAAACACCATCTTGGACTCCCTCGATAATAACCTCTGTTCCTTGCGAAATATCTTTTTTTCCAACTGTTTTAGCTGGGATTGCATTACTTCCAAATTGGGATGAAATTAATACTTCACCAAATCCTTCTGTAGGAATTGTCGTAATGACTTCTCCTTTGCAACCGATAAATTCATCCATACGTTGTACGGTATTTTGCTCTGCTTCTGCAATCGGTTTTAAAATTAGTATTTTCATGATGAAAACACCGATAAAAGATATAGCAAATGCAGCCCCAAAAATAGTAATACTATTAAAGGAAAACAAATATTCTCCTATATAACTAAGCCCACATAACATGGCGAAGAAACTAAGTAATAAAGTAACAACGGATACAGCTCCGCCCCCAAAACTAAATATCGATTCAAATATATCTCCAAAGAAGATATAAATAACAGTGAGTATAGTAGCAATAATAAATCCATATAAATAAATTGTTTCAAGTGGATAACCAAACAAGACCATTTCTTATCCCCCTTTCTTAAACAATCCCTTTTTTGTTATATGTATGCCCCACCTCTTTCAAAGATTATAGTTCTTAATTTTCAGTTATTTACCTTTTAAAGAAAAGCCTGTAAGACAGGCCTCTAAAAAAGAACAGGAGAAACCTATTGTGACAGGCTCCTCCTAGAAAATAACCGATATATTATATATCTATATAATATACTATTTTCCACAAAAAGTAAAGTTAAACATACATTGGAAAGACACTTATTTTACTGATAATTTGTACGTTCCATCACCATTATCATATTTATATACATACAAGTAATACTTGCCTGGTTTTGCATTAAATTTCGCTTCTATATGATTCCCATTGGCTTGACCGTAAGCTGCATAATTTTGCATATCTGATTCATGGTGAAGTACCCATGTCATCCCAATTCCATACTCATTTAAAACAGAAATGTCGATATCTTTCGCTGATGCTACATTAAATGTATAAACATCAGTGTGGTCCCCGCCAATAAGACTGCCTTTTATCGTACTATTTAGCCCGATACGATTTGCTTCTTCTAGACGATTATTTGGTTCTGATTCTGTTAAACTTCCATCTTTAATCGTAACAGTTGTTTCGCTTCTGCTCTCTTTGCCTTTATCATCTTTTACTCTTAACGATACTTTATAAGAACCTTCTCTTTCATATACATGTACTGGATTCACTTCTGCACTTGTGCTTCCATCTCCAAATTCCCATAAATAAGAAACAATTTTTCCATCTTCATCGTTTGAGCCATCACTTTTAAATTGAATTCCCTCTTTTACAAGACCGCTATAAGGGCCATTTATATTAACCGTTGGAGCTTTATTTTCTCCATCATCTTTTGCGATTCCATGGAAGACTACATCATATTCAAATTCATTTGAACTATTCACACGATAATTGACGAAGTATGCTGTAACAGTTTTGTAGCCACTCCATTCTTTTTGCGCCAATTGTTCTAAAGATTCATTTACTCTTTTACTCATTGCTTTCCAATCTTCTGATTCACCTTTTGTGACACTACCTGTATACGTACCTTCTAATGTAAATGTATTAAAGAATTGAGAATTATGTTTTGTCATTTTTGTATCTTTCATAGGCAACGTATCACTAATTTCTTTTTTCACTTCAGTTAACGATTTTGGTGCATGTTCAGCTAAATAATCATCTGCTACTTCCGGTACATTATATTTATCTTGATTATCAATTAACTGCTGCATATACTCTTGATACTCTTTATTTAACTTAGGATCTTTACTTAGATTTTCACGATATGCATCATAATTTTTCACGTCATTCGCACGAATCAAATCTTGAATTTTATCAAATGTTTCAAACTGATGCGTATATAAGTAAGACTGCAATGCGAACGAGTAATTATAGAAATCCCAAGAACCGTATTTAGCAAATAGTGTACGCTCTGCTGTATAACGGCTTGCAGGATCAGATGATAATCCGCTAATTATACTCTTTCTTGGTACAACGTTATTCGTACGAGTAGATCCTGCGAAAAACTCTGCATTTCCTTCTTGAAACCAAGTTAGCCTTTCATTTTGATACATATCTCCTCTTCCAAATAAACCAGGAACTTCATATCTCCCTTGCAGATAATGAGTAAATTCATGACGGAATAACTCTTCTAAACTATAAATACTTTGCTCTGGTGTACGCTCATATGTAAAGAATGTACCTGTCTCTTCAATATAAATTCCACCGTTGTTTGTTTCATATCCATACAATTGTCTATTTAACTGATATTCATCTGGACTATTATAAATTACGATCGTTAATACATCATCCGCATTTCCTGGCTCTAACGCTTTGTCATTTCCAATTACACGGTGATACTGTGCCTTTACTTCCTTCGCAGCCCAATATAGTCTCTTAATTTTTTCTTCTGATACTTTATCTCCTGTTTTGAACACAATTGATCCATCGTCGAATGTATACGTTTTTGGTAAGTATTGCTCTTTTCCTTCTTTACGTATTTTCTCTAAATCTACTGTATTCCCGCTATAATCTTTACCATTATAATTTGTTGTAATTTGTTCTACCGCAACAAAATACGGTTCACTTAAGCGCGGGTACATATGCATTGCTTGTGTAACAACCTCTAATCCTTTATTTGGATTACTATGAAACTTCCCTAAACGGCTAGCAAAATAAATGCCATTATTAACGAGCCATTTATTTTCTGGCGTTACTTCATTTAGAAGAGCAATACGATTTATTTCATTAATAAACCCATCTACTTTTCCATACCACATCGTTTCATTCGCTTCTTTACGAGCTTCAGTTAAGTACGACTGTATATCATAGTCAATACCTTGCATGATATCGTATATTGCTTGTCCCTTCATTCGATCATTTACATAAGTAGTATAATTATCATTGTATTGCTTTAAAATATTCGATGCGTATTGAACCGTTTCAACATCGCTTGAAGCATTACTAATTAATTTACCGTATGCAGATACGACTGTATCTTGTTCAACTGTACCAAGCTTAAAGTTTGGATTGTTTGCGATTGCTTTTAAAGCAGGTAAACATTTATCCTGGAAGCTTCTTTCATTTAAGTCGCTTAATTCACTATTATAAAATGCAAGATAAAAAGCTGAACGCAGCACTTCAGTAAACGTTTGAATTCCTTTTGAATCATCTTTTGTAAATGTACTACCTCTATGAGCTAATTCATCTATAATGACTTGCATTTTTCCTTTATCTTTATAAAAAGCCTTTGCATCTTCATTAAACTGGAATAAGTCTGTAATTTGGTGCCACTTAATACTGCCTAACGTTTCAACTAATTCTCGATCATTCATTTTGTTTAAATCAGCCATTGAATAGCTTTCTTTAACTTGCTTTACTGCAGTTTTCTTCGTAATAGATGCTGGTCGCTGTGAAAAATCTCCTACTTTTAAACGTTCTTGAAATGATAAAGTTTCATCAACTTTTGAAATATGTCCAACTTCATCTACCGACTTTTCAATTCCAACCGGTTTCGTTTTCAACACGTTATACGGTACTTTTTCTTCCGCTGCTGCATGAGTTTGAAGTGCGCCTAACGATAAAGCCATTGTACTAATGCTAAGCATCACTTTATTGATCTTTGATTTCTTGTTCATATCCTTGCCCCCTATTTTAATATTCCATTCAAGAATTTAACATAAAATCTGGATGTAACAATATAAAATGCAATATTTCATATTATTTCTTCCTATAATTTGTACATATCGTGAACACATTGCTCTTTACCTCCCTAAAACAAATTGCATCCTTTCACATTATAAAAAGGTAATTTTTTGACAATTAAAAACTTAATTGTTATGATTATTATAATTGTTAACTTTATTAAATAAGGGTGGGATTCTATGATAAAAAAAGAAAACAGTGTATTTTATATCTCCTTCTTGCTAACAACATTATTCATTATATGGGGAATTACCCCAGCAAGTTGGATACAAGGCTACGATTTACAAAGTGTTACATCTTCTTTAAACTCATTTATCCTCAATAAATTTGGGTGGTTTTACTCTCTACTTATGACTACAATGATTATTTTGGCTGTTTATTTAGCATTTTCTAAGTACGGTTCTATTCGTCTTGGTAAAGATGGAGAAAAGCCAAAATATAATTATCCATCTTGGCTATCCATGTTGTTTGGGGCAGGAATGGGAATTGGACTCCTCTTTTATGGAATCGCTGAACCGATTTCACATTTTACAGATCCATTAACAGGAAAAGCGGGGACAGAGGAAAGTGCCAAACTCGCTATGCAATATTCATTTTTCCACTGGGGACTCTTTCCGTGGTCACTATACGCAATGGTCGCTTTAACAATTGCATATTTCACATTCCGCAAACAAAAAGGTAGCACTATCGGGGCTACAGTTACTCCATTATTTAATCGATCGAAAAATTCTCGTATCGGAAAAACAGTTGATATTCTAGCTGTTTTAGCCACAGTATTTGGCATTGTGCCATCTGTTGGGATTGGTGCTCAACAAATTGCTGGAGGATTAAGCTATTTATTCCCTTCCATTCATAACACTTTACTTACTCAGCTCGTACTTATAGCTATCTTCGCTGTTTTATATTTAACGAGTGCACAAACTGGCTTAGATCGTGGGATTAAATATTTGAGTAACTTGAATTTCTCTCTTGCAGGTATTTTACTCATCTCTTTCTTACTTTTAGGACCAACTGTATTTATTATGAAATATTTCACATCTACACTCGGTTCTTATATCGGCGCTTTACCTAGTATGGGATTAAATTTAGGAGCATTTAATGAAAAATCTTCTTCTTGGATTGAAAACTGGACTATTTTCTATTGGGGATGGTGGATTTCTTGGTCTCCATTCGTCGGTACATTCATCGCTCGTATTTCTAAAGGGCGCACAATAAAAGAATTTATTTTTGGAGTTGTATTAGTCCCGACTCTTATCTGTACATTTTGGTTTGCAGTATTTGGTGGTACCGCAATCCATATGGAAATGTTCCAATCGCTTGGAATAGCTGATGAAATTGCAAAAAATGGTACAGAGATTGGATTATTTGCTGTTATTTCACACCTACCATTCTCTACATTTTTAACGATTATCGGGTTGATTCTAGTAGCCACATTTTTCGTTACTTCTGCCGATTCAGCAACATTTGTCGTTTCCATGCAAACGAGTAACGGAAGCTTATCACCGAAAAATAGTTTAAAACTTATATGGGGATTAACAATCGCGATAATTGCCGCTATTTTATTACAAGCTGGAGGATTAAATGCACTACAAATCGCAGCTATAATTGCTGCGCTACCATTTTCTATTGTAGTCGTTCTTATGGTTACTTCACTCTTTAAAGAGCTACGAAAAGAAGATGTTAATTTGCAAACGAAAGAAGTGCCGAAAAAAATAAAAAAGGTTATGTAACGATTGGCGCCTCAAATCACTTCTAAATCCGTAATAAAACCCATTCATATGAAATATCATTTTCATATGAATGGGTTTTTCACTCTATTATATAGTGTTGTAAACATGCTTTTTCCTCAAAACCTACTTTCTTGTACAATTTCATCGCACGATCATTATTCGTATTCAAACATAGTACTATCTCTCTCATCCCTTGGAAGGAGAAAATATACTGAATTGCCCCTTGTAATATCCGCTCTCCGACACCTTTTCTTCTACTATTTTCAGCGGTTGCAATAAATTCAATATTCGCTTCATGAAACTCCGGATTTACTTCAACATATACATAACCTTCTAACTTACCATTCTTCATACTTACAAATAATTTATTCGTATCACTTAAACGTTCAATGATTTCATTTCCTTCATAATATGTATTAGGAAAAATATTATTATGTAAAACAATAAACTGCTCAAATACTTGTTGAGATGCTTCCTCTACTTGATTTATTGTACATTGCTCCACATTAGTTTTCTTTAAAATTAAAACGCTATGTTTCTCTTGTTTTTTAGCTTGTAAATATTTCATAAAGTCGATGCCATTACTATTTTTCACGTGATAAAATCCATGAAACTTTTGAATATGAAGTGGAATTTTCTCGATAAGTTTCTTCCACATACTTAAAGCAATCTCTCCCCAATTCGAAGCTATAATAAAAGGCCCCCAAATCTCCGCACTTTCGCTTACCTTATCTATATCAAATCCTAATACACCTACAATTTCATTATTATCATTATAAGAAACGACAAAAGACTTCTCCCACCCTATATCAGAAAAACCATGAAGAATAGCGTCCAATATTTCTTCATGATTTTCCCCGCAATAACCAACATGCTGCGTAATATCTTTATTCATCATCGAAATAAATTCTGTAGCTTCTTCGATCTTTGAAATAGAATTAATATGCATAACTTCCCCTCCTTTTCTAATACACTTAGACAATCACTAGTAATATCCTTCTCTAGTAAAAAAAGACATCATCATATGCATGTTTCAAAAAAAACCGCCATGATAATGTCTTCTCAAAAAAGCAAAAATTAATTATATATAATAATAAGATTAAACGTTATTTATTTCTTAAATAATCTCTTTCTAAATACGAACATACTTAGTGCGGAAAGAACAAGTGTTATGCCAGAAAGTAAAGTCGAAGTGCTAGCTTCACCGCCTGTTGATGGTAAAAATTTCTTACCTTCCTCTGGCTTATTAGTATGTTGTTTATTTAAAGTGTCTGCTTTTCTTCCCTCGTTTTCAACAACTTGATTATTCCCTTTTGGCTCTTGATCCAATCCTGTTGCTGATTCTTTTACTTCTTTCTTTGGTTCTTTCGCTTCTTCAACTTCTTTTGTTGGCTCTTTTTCTTCTTCTTTTGTACCTTCAACTTCTTTTACCGGCTCTTTCACTTCTTCTTTTGTTTCTTCAACTTCTTTTACTGGTTCTTTCACTTCTTCTTTTGTTTCTTCAACTTCTTTTACCGGCTCTTTTTCTTCTTCTTTCGATTCTTCAACTTCTTTTACTGGTTCTTTCACTTCTTCTTTTGTTTCTTCAACTTCTTTTACCGGTTCTTTCACTTCTTCTTTTGTTCCTTCAACTTCTTTTACCGGTTCTTTCACTTCTTCTTTCGATCCTTCAACTTCTTTTACCGGTTCCTTCACTTCTTCTTTCGATCCTTCAACTTCTTTTACCGGTTCCTTCACTTCTTCTTTCGATCCTTCAACTTCTTTTATCGGTTCTTTCACTTCTTCTTTTGTTTCTTCAACTTCTTTTACCGGCTCTTTTTCTTCTTCTTTTGTTTCTTCAACTTCTTTTACCAGCTCTTTTTCTTCTTCTTTTGTTTCTTCAACTTCTTTTACCGGCTCTTTTTCTTCTTCTTTTGTTTCTTCAACTTCTTTTACTGGTTCTTTCACTTCTTCTTTTTCAATTATATTTTGAATTACCGTTCCGTTAAACCTTATGCTAATTTCATCAGAATCTAAATCAAATTTATACACCTTTTCACCTGGGGTATTCCATTTTATTACTCCGTTATTAAACGTCCCTCCCTCACTTGCCAATTGAATATTTTCAATACTTTCTCCTTCTAAATCATATACAGGAACTTGAATTTCTTCGTTTATTTTTGCATTATTTAAAATGATATTTTGTCTTCCAACATCAATTGTAAACCACTGACCTAATTGTATTAACGGCCTTACATCACGAATCTCATTCCCAGCTAAATTTAAGCTAAATAAGTTTAGCATGGAACCAATAACCGTTACATCTTTAATATGATTGTCCGCAAGATTTAACCACTGTAAATTTTCCAATGAAGATAATGGTGTTATATCTTCAATTTGATTATGAGATACATTCACATTATTCAATTGTTTCAAGTTTGAGATGAACTCAATATTTTTCAGACCTACTCCTTCTAAAGTGAGTTTTTCTAAGTTCGTCATGTATTCTAAACCTGTTATATCTTTTATCTCATTTCCTTTTTCTTTAAGTATCTCTAATTTTTTAATCTGTAATAAATCTTCTTTTGTGATAAGAGCGTTTAAATTCTCTCTACCTAAATTCTCTTTATTAATATGTTGTTGTAAAGTTTTATCGAGAATTACATTTTGACTTTCTTTTTGTTTTTCAACTATATTCTGTATAACCGTACCATTAAATCTTATTTTACTTTCAGTAGAATTAGTATCTAGTTTAAATTCATATATTTTTTCTCCAGGACTATTCCATTTTATAAATCCGTTATTCAGAGTAGCCCCTTCACTTTGCAAATTAATATTTTGAAGTGGCTCTCCTTTAAGGTTGTATACTGGGATTTTTATTTCTTCATCTAAGCTTCCTTCATTTAAAAAGATTTTTTGTCTTTGAATATCAATTGAAATTCGCTTACCTAATTCCTCAACAGGCCTTACGTCAAAAATTTCATTTGCTCCAAGATTTATCTCATGTAAATTTGTTAAAGTGCTCAACGGCGATATATCAGAGATATAATTCTCTTCTAAATTCAGCACTTGTAAATTTCCTAATTGCGATAATGATGATATATCTTTTATTTCACTATCAGAAATTTCTAGTTTAATAAGATTACTCATTTTACTAATAGATTCAACATTATTAATTTTATTGTTCCCTATCCATAATAATTCCACATTATTTAATCGATCAATTCCCGTAAGATCACTGATTTGATTATTTGCTAAGTATAATTGTTTCATAGTTGATACTGTAAATAATGGCTGGATATCTTTAATGTTATTACCGATTAAATCTAATGTTTTAATTTTTTTCATTTTACTTAATGGTGTAAGATCAGAAATTTTATTATCTCTTAAAAAAAGCATATTAATATTCTCTAACTGCTCAATTGGGTGAATACTTTCAATTGAATTAGACGTTAAATCAACGTACTTCAAACCTCTCAACTTCGAGATGGCTGATATGTCTTTTACATTAGACTCTCGTAACGTCAACTTCTCTAAGTTTGTCATATACTCTAAACCAGTTATTTTATTTATTCCTTTACCTGAATAAATGGATAACGTTTTAATTTGTAATAAATCTTTCTTTGTGATTGGCGCATCTACATTATCTCTATTTAAGTTATATTTATTAATATATTTTTGTAATTGCTTATCTAATATTACATTTCCGTTTTCATCTTGTTGCTCCTCTTTATTTTCCTTTTGTTTTTCTGGAACATTGTTCTCTAAATTCAATGTATTTACTTCAAACTGTACTTGATACTTATTGTCATAGGCCATCGTTGGAATATAAATATGCATTTGCATATTGTATCTTTTTCCTAATTCTCCAACTTCAAATTGAATAACCTTCGTCCCATTTTTCTTTTTGTCTTCTGATATGACCTTTACATCATGAAACACACCTGGAGTGTGAATATCCTCTGTCTTCAAGTATTGAAAGAAATCACTATCACTTAACGTTGCTGTTACAATTTTCTTTCCATTCTCAATTGTTAATTTCGGATCCTTTATATAAACAGCTGCCATAGACTCTTCATTCGTTTTATCTTTATACGCTTTAATAACAGCGTCATATGTACCATCTTCTAAACCTTGTCCCGTTTTATTCGCCTCAATTGCTACTGCCGCTAAAGCAGGTGTTGAATAAACAGCAAACGGAAGTGATAACGCCGCCGCTATAATCATTGCATTTATACGTTTTCTTTTATTTTGTTTCAATTTTACATCTCCTCCGAAATATATAATTCGAAATGTAATCATTTCTCGAATAAACGATAATGATTTTCATTATCATTGTCAACTAGAAAAATAAAAAGTTTACAAAAAAAGAACCTCTTTAAAAGAGGTTATGCCATTTTCTCACCTGATTCTTCTCTAAAAAAGCTTTTCATCGCATGAAATACGTCTGCTTTTTGCTTTAAAATATAGTATCTAAAGTTTTCATCTTTAATATTTTTATAGGCTGACATGAGTGTACTATGGCGGTTGTACTGATTCACTTCCCCATACCCAAACATATTACACTTCTTCATTAGCTCTTCAACAAGTTTTACACATCTAGCATTATCTGATGTTAAATTATCACCATCTGAAAAATGGAATGGATAAATATTATAGCGGTCTGGTGAATATTTATTATCGATAAGTTCGAGTGCTTTTTTGTATACAGAAGAACAAATCGTTCCGCCACTTTCTCCTTTTGAGAAAAACTCTTCCTCTGGAACTACTTTTGCCTCCGTATGATGGGCAATAAATTCAATATCTACTGTTTCATACTTTGTGCGTAAAAATCTTGTCATCCAGAAAAAGAAGCTACGTGCCATATATTTCTCCCATATTCCCATCGATCCACTCGTATCCATCATCGCTAATACAACAGCTTTTGAATCTGGCTTTAATACTTCATTCCAAGTGCGGAACTTTAAGTCTTCTTGGTGAATTGGATGAAAAGATGCTTTACCACTCATTGCATTTCGTTTATATGCGGATATCATTGTTCTTTTCTTATCGATATTTCCCCATAATCCTGTTTTTCTAATGTCATTAAATTCAACATGTTCAATCCGGTTTTCATCCATTTCTTTTCTCTTTAAATTAGGCAGTTCTAACTCTCTGAAAAACGCTTGCTCTAATTCTAAAATAGAGACTTCAGCTTCATAGTAATCTTCCCCAGCTGCATCTCCTGCTCCTTGCCCTTTTCCTGGCCCTTTTTGTTTTTGACCACCTGATCCATCTCTCGCAACGACATCACCAACTTTGCTGTCACCGTTTCCTTGCCCAACATGTTTATTTTTATCATAATTGTATCTAATCTTATATTCATCTAGAGAACGAATTGGTATTTTTACAACATCCTTGCCATTAGACATAACTATACTTTCTTCTGTTACAAGATCGGGTAAATTATTCTTAATTGCCTCTTGTACTTTTTCTTGATGGCGCTGTTGGTCGTCATATCCTTTGCGATGGAGGGACCAGTTTTCCTGTGAAATCGTATAATTTGGTTGATTTTCTTCGCCCATTCCTTTCCCTCCTTACTGTAATTGTCTTCCTGTATGAACAGCAATCTATAAATTTTGTTCTGTAATGTGCAAGCTAGAATGTTTGAAAGGTAACTGCCCACAGAAAATCATCCCATAAACATTTATAACGTTTTTCATACAATACCCCGAGCATCCTAAACAAAATTTTGCCACTCACATAATAGAAAGAAATATTCAGCCACTGATAAGAAAGAAACACAATGCATTGTTGCACATATTTTTACTTTGCAACATATTGTATTGTGTTGGCTTTTTTCGTATGAATGGTTGGTTACTCTATCATATGCATATTGTAAAAATAATTGACAATAAATTCATAAAATTGCATCTTAATTTATTACATTTGGACAAGGTATGACACTTTATACACATATGAACGGATAATAAAACGCTGTCCCGCAAAATACAAGAGACAGCGTTTTGTTATCAAACTATCTGTTTAACAAGCTACCTACATAGCGTAGTAATTCATTTGCTGAAGAAGAATTATAGCCATGCTCATCAATTAAACGCGCAACAACATCATTGATTTTCTTAAGCTGATTTTCGTCCGGCGTTTTCGTTGACGTTGTAATTTTCACTATATCTTTTAAATCAGCAAATAGTTTTTTCTGAATCGCTTCACGAAGACGTTCATGTGAATTATAATCAAAGCGTTTTCCTTTACGGGCATAAGCAGAAATGCGAATTAAAATCTCTTCACGGAACGCTTTCTTAGCATTTTCTGAAATTCCAATTTGCTCTTCAATTGAGCGCATTAATTTTTCATCTGGACTCATTTCTTCTCCTGTTAACGGATCACGTAATTTCGATTTATTGCAGTACGCCTCGACGTTATCTAAGTAATTATCCATAAGCGTCTTAGCTGATTCTTCATATGAATAAACAAACGCTTTTTGTACTTCTTTCTTCGCGATTTCATCGTATTCTTTTCTCGCTAATGAGATGAAGTTCATGTAACGTTCACGGTCTTCATTACTAATGGATGGATGCTGATCTAGCCCATCTTTTAAAGATCTAAGTACATCTAACGCGTTAATAGATGGTACCTCTTTTCGAATGATTGTAGACGAAATTCGGTTAATGACATAACGAGGATCAATACCCTTCATACCTTCATCTTGATATTCGCGTTGTAATTCTTCTACATCAATCGCATTATAACCTTCTACCGTTTCTCCATCATACAAACGCATCTTTTTAATTAAATCAATATCCGGACGCTTCGGATCTTTTAAACGAGTTAAAATGGTGAACATTGCTGCAACGCGAAGTGTGTGTGGTGCAATGTGAACATTCGATACATCACTTTCACGAATCATTTTTTCATAAATATGTTCTTCTTCACTTACTCGTAAATTATAAGGAACTGGCATTACAATAATTCTTGAGTGCAATGCTTCATTTTTCTTATTTGCTATAAATGAGCGATACTCTGTTTCATTCGTATGCGCTACAATTAATTCATCTGCTGAAATAAGCGCAAATCTTCCCGCTTTGAAATTCCCTTCTTGCGTAAGCGATAATAAGTGCCATAAAAACTTCTCATCGCATTTTAACATCTCTTGGAACTCCATCATTCCTCGGTTTGCCTTATTTAATTCTCCATCAAATCGATACGCACGCGGATCTGATTCTGAACCATATTCTGCAATCGTAGAAAAGTCCAGACTACCTGTTAAATCTGCAATATCTTGTGATTTTGGATCAGACGGGCTAAATGTACCAATCCCTGTACGACGATCTTCAGAGAAGAAAATACGCTCTACAACTACATCCTCAATTCTTGATCCGTATTCTTGCTCTAAACGCATGACATTTAGTGGTGATAAATTCCCTTCAATTCTAACCCCATACTCATCAAAGAAATCATCTCGTAAATGATGTGGAATTAAATGCAGTGGATCCTCGTGCATTGGGCATCCTTTAATTGCAAAAATTGCTCCGCGATCTGTTCTTGAATATGTTTCTAATCCTCGTTTCAACATTGTAACTAACGTTGATTTCCCTCCACTAACAGGACCCATTAATAATAAAATTCTTTTTCTAACATCTAATCGTTTTGCAGATGGATGAAAATATTCCTCTACAAGACGTTCTAGAGCATCCTCTAATCCAAAGAGCTGATTACTAAAGAAGTTATACTTTCTTCTACCATCGACTTCTTCAATTCCAGCATCTTTTATCATATTGTAAATGCGAGAGTGTGCTGTTTGAGCCACCCATGGTCTTTCTTTCACAAGCTCCAAATACTCCGCAAACGTACCTTCCCATTGTAAACGCTCTTCTGCTGCTCGATGCTGTTCAATCTTTTTTAGAATATCCATTATAGCTCCTCCCCCATCTCCTTGTTCAATCGGATTATTATAAAAGGTATGCTAGGATGTCCTTAAACATTCTTTAAATCAAAACGAAATATATAATAGCACACTAAAATTCTCTCCAAAATTCAAAGAAAATTCTGTATAATATAGGTATTAACGTTTTTACACTGCTATTCATTATAAATAAATTCTTTTCTTCTAAGAACCTTACATACATTTTGGATAATAAATAAAACTCATGAACCGAAAAAAGTAAGGAGGATATTAGTATGAAATTATTATTAATTTTAGGTGTATCACTCACATTTCTTACAGCTATTTTTACATCCGGTTACAATGACAAACCAGGTACACATAAAAAATGATGTGCTTTTAGCACATCATTTTTTTATTTATAATATATATTTTCCATATCATATTTGGATAGTGGTCGGCTATAATAATAACCTTGTACAAGCTTCACATTCTTTTCTTTCAAAAACTGTATTTGCTCCTTTTTTTCTACTCCTTCTGCAATTACATTCAATTCTAAAGTATGAGCTAAATGAATAATTGCAGCTGTAATATTCGTATCACGTTCATCTATATGTATACCTTCCATAAAAGAACGATCAATTTTTAAAGTATCAATTGGATATGTTTTTAAATAACTTAAAGATGAATAGCCTGTTCCAAAATCATCTAAATGAATCTTTAAATTTTGCTCTTTTAATTGTAGTAACACTCTCTTCGATATATCTTTATGTATAAGAGCTCCTTCTGTAACCTCTATCGCTAATAAATGAGTTGGTACATTGTACTTATTTAAAGCCCGTGTAATCATCTCTATTAATGTAATAGAACGAAAGTGTCTAGCTGAAATATTAACTGCAATTGGGACCACATCATACCCTTTATTTAACCATTCGCGCAATTGCTGACACACTTGATTTACTACCCATTCATCCAGCTTAATAATAAATCCTGTTCTTTCTGCCAACGGAATGAATTGGTTTGGAGAAACAAATCCTAATTCCTTATTCTCCCACCTTATTAAAGCTTCCATACTAGCTATTTTTTTCGTTTCAATATTAATTTGTGGCTGATAATATAAGAAAAATTCATTTTTTTCTATAGCACGATGTAACTGGTTTTCTATTATAAACCTTTGTTCACGCTCACAGTCTAATCCACTACAATAAAAATGATAATGTCCTTTTCCTTTTTCTTTTGCTTTTTCTAAAGCAGCATCGACTCTCTGAAATAGTATTTTTTCATCTTCTCCATCTGCTGGAGCCATTACAATTCCAATTGACGCACTTAAATATACATCTTCTTCTTCGATTACAAAATATTCACTAATATTTTTCAGTATGCTTTTTGCAACTTCCTCTACATATTCTTTCGTTATATTTTCTATCAACATAACAAATTGATCATCGTGTTCTCTAAATAAGTGCATATCTTCTATTTTTAGATTGCTTAAACATTCTGTAACTTTTTGTAATACTTTATCTCCCTCTTTATGACCAAATGTATCATTAATACGATGAAACTCATCTAAATCTATAAATACAAGTGCAAAATTTACACTCTCATTTAAAAAAGTATTTAACTTATTTGTACATGAAATTCTATTCATTAATCCCGTTAACTGGTCATAGTAAGCTAAATATTCTGTTCGCATTTCGTTTAATACTTGCCTTGTAACATCTCTCGTAACAATATAAATCCCAACAATTTCACCGTTCACAATAATCGGGATAGTTCTCAAAGAAATATATAGCTCGTACCCTTCTTTATGAACATATTTCTTTGAAACAATTTGTTTTGCTTTTCCTTGCATCGATCCCTTAAATATAATTTGAAAATCTTTTTCATATTCTTTATTAATGAATTCAAAAATAAATTTATTATTTAATTCCTCATACCGGTATCCAAATATTTCATACGTTGCCGGATTTGCATATGTAACTCTCCCTATAGAATCTATAGATATAATTGAGTCATTATTATATTCCAGTAACGACTTAAATAACATTTGTTTTTCCTCTATCTCTGTCTTCTCCTCAATTTGAGCTGTAATATCTCTTGTAATACAAATAACAAATTGACATATTCCTTCTTCGTCGCAGACAGGATTAAGTGAAGATTCATAGTGTATCTCACCTTTTGGTAAATTGACTACATCACAAAAGGTGTGTGCTTTCGCTTCTCTCACTACTTTTGCATATTGCCTTTGCAATATCCCCGCTATATCTTTTGGTAATACTTCTGCAAAGGTTTTTCCATAGCACTCTTCGCTTAACCTAGCATAATCCATTCCTATTTTATTCACATACATATATTGAAACGTTTCATTATCAATAACTTTCAATATGAATACTAAATCTTGAATAGCATGTAATAATCCTTGTCTAATTAAATCCATATCTATCATACTTAAAAAGGTATTTTGATTACTATATTCTTCCTTCATATTTATCTCAACCCGTCTTATCTATTTTTAATCATATATCCCATTCTATATGATTATGTCCTCTCTTTTAAATGTATGATTATATATTATTTTTATTTTATAAAAAAAAGTCGCCATATGGCGACTTTTAATAAACGATTTCTAAATCTAATCCAGGGTAATTTTGTTGACGGAACGCTTCATAAATTAAAATTGCTGCTGTATTAGATAAATTTAATGAACGTACTTTATCTGTCATTGGAATACGTAAACAATGATCAAAGTTTTCTTCGATTACATTAGCTGGTAAGCCGTTTGTTTCTCTTCCAAATACAAAATAGTAATCCTTCTCGCGCTTGCTATAGTCAAACGCTGTATGAGCTTTCTCGCCATACTTTGTTAAATAGAAGAATTCACCGTCTTTATTTTTTTCATAAAATTCTTCAATTGAATCATAGTACGTAATTTTTACGTGCTGCCAATAATCTAATCCTGCACGCTTTAACATTTTATCATCCGTTGAAAATCCAAGCGGTCTAATCAAATGTAATTCTGTTCCAGTTGCTGCACAAGTACGAGCAATATTCCCTGTATTTGCTGGAATTTCTGGCTGATATAAAACAACATGTACTCCCACGCGATATTCACCTCTGTTTTTTGTCTACTACGTATTATACCACTTGAGCGAAAAATCTCTACCCATTAATAATATGAAAGAATTTATATTTCATTTGTGGTGTATATTTACTAGAGTCTTCATAGTTCCAATAACGTCGACGGCTATTCGCTGAATGTGCATTTACAAGCGGCATACCATCTGCATCTTTTGCTACTACAATCGTCGTATGATTCCATCTTCCGTCATCCTCGAAATCATAAGCAATGACATCTCCAAGAATAAGTTCTTCTGGCCTCTCTACCGCCTCTGCTCGAAGTCCTGTTGTAGCACCTGACAAATACCAATAAAAAGAATGTGCAACAGCCCAGCTCCAGCTCCACTGATTCTCCCTTTGCCACCATCCTTTACGAATATTAGGATATCCGCTCATAGGTACTTCTCCAGTATGAAGACATTGAGAAATGAAATTCGTACAATTATCAGGGAAATTACGATACATAGGATTTCGGTCATCCCACCAACGCTCTGCATATTTCACTGCCTCTAAACGATTATACTGATAAGAACCGTACTTCTCTTTCGTAATTTCCCTTTCTAATGTCTCACCCATTCTAATTTCTTCTGACACTTCAATAGCATAATCGCCTATAATCCGACTATTATTTAAACAAACTCTTCGTTTTAATTGTTCCTCTTCAATATAAAATAATTCTTTATGCTTAATTAAATATTTAAAATGTATTTGATAATCAATTTCTTGATGGTCATTACTATTTAATTGTCTAATGAAAGAAACATCCGCAGTTGCTTTCACTATATGTGCACTACGTCTTTGAAACAATTGTTTCTTTCTCAGTGCCATTTGTAGTAAATCCTCAGCAATACCATCCACATTCGTTCTTTTCTCCGTTATATATGCTAAAAATTGTTGTACTTGGTTTTCAATCTTCGTTTTTACAACCATTCTGTCTCCCTCCCATATTACAATATGAAAAAGGGAAATATTATCTACTCTTTTTTCTGTGCTAACAATTCAAGCCCGCGATTCATTTCATGAAGCACTTCTTCATCTTTCTCACGTTCCATCGCTTTCTCAATCGCTTCGCCTACTCCATCTCCGCCAATTTTCCCAAGTGCCCATGCTGCCGTTCCGCGTAGTACTGGTCTTGGGTCATCTTTCATAACACCAATTAAATCAGGAATTGCCGATGTTTCTTTAAAATGTGCTAATGCTAAAATCGCATTTCTTTGCAGTGGCTTTTTCCCTCTCCATGACCCTGACATAATCCCATATTTCTCTTTAAAATCACGATTACTAATTGTTAAAAGTGGCGTTAATAATGGTTTAACTAGCTCAGGATCCGGCTCCATCTCAGGATGATTATGAAAATCCATTCCTTTGTTTTTCGGGCAAACAGTCTGACACGTATCACATCCATATATACGATTTCCTATTTTATCGCGATATTCTTCAGGTAGGAATCCTTTCGTCTGTGTTAAAAACGCAATGCACTTCTTCGAATCTAACTGTCCCCCCTGTATTAAAGCACCGGTAGGACAAATATCGATACATTTCGTACAGCCCCCGCATTGATCTTCTATCGGCTTATCTGGCGGGAATGGAACATTTGTAATCATTTCCCCTAAGTATACGTACGAACCAAATTCAGGTGTAATAATAGAGCAGTTTTTACCGCTCCATCCAATGCCTGCACGCTCTGATACAGCTCGATCACTTAATTCACCTGTATCAACCATGGACTTCACTTCTATATCCGGAAGTTTTTCAATTAAATATGCTTCTAATTTTTGCAAACGATCTCGTAAAACAAGATGATAATCTTGTCCCCAAGAAGCACGACAAAAAATCCCACGGCGTTCTCCACGCTTACTTAATGGTGCATTTTTTAATTTTGAAGGATATGCTAAAGCAATCGCAATAATTGATTTAGCACCCGGTAATAACAGTTGCGGATTCGTTCTCTTCTCTATATCAGGCTCTTCAAATCCAGATTGATAATTTAATTGTTGTTGCTGGATTAAGCGCTGCTTTAATTCCTCAAAAGGAGAAGCACTCGCAAAGCCTATTTTATCTATGCCAATTGTTTTACTATACGCAATTACATCTTGCTTTAATTGTTCAAAATCCACTCTTAATCGCCTCCTCAGATGAATCCATCCCTTATGTAACGACTCTATTGGTTAGTAATTCACTTTTGGAATACTATTATTTACTTCTATTTTCGCATGTAATTAGGTTTTTCAAACATTAAAAAACGCAATGCCTCGTTTATCTCGGAAACGAAACACTGCGTTGATCACAATTTATAGAAAAACATTTAATAAAATTTGGAGCGGGTGAAGAGAATCGAACTCTCGACCAGAGCTTGGAAGGCTCTTGTTTTACCACTAAACTACACCCGCAAATATGAATTACATATAAGATATTAGAATAACTTATGTAAAGTAGTATAGCATGTAAAAAAAGTAGAGGCAAGAATTTTATCGAAAAAAGTCGAAAAAGTGATGAGAGACCTCATCACTTTTTCAATTCTTTATCAATTGCCTTCTTCATACTATCGAAATCAGGGTTTGCAAGATTTCCGTTTACATATACAGAAGGAGCACCTTGAACTTTTAATTTTTGAGCACGATCTGAATCTTTACGTACTTTTTCTTTAATGTCTTTACTGTGTAAATCTTTCTTAAATTGCTCTACATCAACTTTTGGAAGTTTCTCTTTCACAATGCTAAGAAGCAAATCTTCTGTAATCCATTCTTCCGTATCTTTCTTTTGATTTTGATAAATCTCATCATAGAAAATCCAGAATGAATCTTTATCTTGTTTATAAATTGCTTCACCAGCTGCTGCACCTAAATCCGAGTCTTTTCCGATAAATGGGAAGTTAATAAAATATAACTGCACTTTGCCTTTATCAATATACTCTTCTTTTAATCGAGGTAATACTGTTACATCCCAAGTACGACAAGCAGGACATTTAAAGTCTCCAAATTCAACTACCTTAACTGGAGCATCATCTTTCCCTAAAGATTGTTGCGTAGAATAAGCAAACATCTCATTCCCTTTATCTTTTTTGTCATTTATGATGCTATACGCAATTGTTCCAATTACAATCAATACTGCGATAGAAAAAACTATACCAAGAGCCATGAGTTTATTTGATTTCATATACATTCCTCTTTAAATTCATATTCTGTATACAGCATTGTACACAATACACATAATATCAACACTTATATACGTCACGCAATGAACACGCTCACATAAATTACAAAAACACAATAATTGTGACGATATTGTGTCACAATTTGTCACAATTTATTCAAAAAAAGAAGCTCCTCTGTAGGAACTTCTCTTAACTTACTGCTTTTTTACGCGCGCTATTTAACATCGACTGCTCTATTTTTATATCATGACGAATTACTAATTTCTCACTAACTGCTTGAACATACTCATCATGGCTTATATAGCCTTCTTTCTCCATTAGTCTCAAAACGACATTTCGTCTCTCTACTGCTTTATCATAGTTTTGGGCAGGTGAGTAATAAGCAGGTGCTTTTACTACAGCAGCCATCATTGCACTTTCAGCCAACGTTAATTGGTTCACCTTTTTACCGAAGTAAAGGTTTGCTGCTTTTTCAATTCCCCACGCTCCTTCTCCATAATAAATATTACTTACATATAATTTTAAAATTTCATCCTTCGTAAATGTGCGTTCAATTTTTTTCGTATAAAAAATCTCTTTCCACTTACGAGAAAATGTACGTTCATTTGTTAAAAAAGCATTTTTAGATAGCTGTTGTGTAATCGTGCTTCCTCCTTGCACGACACCACCAGCCTTTATATTCTCAACTGAGGCTCTAATAATTGCTATATAATCTAAACCGTTATGATGATAAAATCTTTTATCTTCTGTCGCAATAAATGCATGTGTTAATGATTCTGGCACCTCTAACTTAGCCGGTACATGTAATTTACTAATATCACTTTTCTCAATCATTACATTTCCAATGAATAATAACGTACAACTTAACAATAATAATAATATAATGGCTTTATAAAAAAGTTTAGTCATTGGATTTAATGCAACTTTTTGATGATAGTTCACCCTAGATAATACTCGTTCTTTCATCTTGAACACCTCTTTTCCACACAGCATATAACTCTTACTTTAAGAATACATTGTTGTAAAAAAATATCCCATCGATTTCTCTTACACGTACCTTACATCATTGTAAGGTATAAAGTGAAACTTTAATGAGCCCTCATCAATCAGGCTTACTGCCCAGCAAATAGTGGGATAAAAAAGTATTGTATCACAGTATTTTTTTATCTACTATTCATCTGAAATATTGAATATAGGTTATGTTAAAGCACGAATAACCAATAAAAGAGAAACCCTTAAGACTATTATATTTTCACTTTACACTTTAATTATATCATCTACAAATATATATACTTTTGACTATCTAGTAATCTAAATGTATATAACATATAGATTTATTATACAGAACAAACGTTCTGCAAATCAATACTAGTGCTATTATTATTTTGACCTTTTTCTTAAACAGTATACAAAAAAGAGTAGTGATTCGAATGTATCTCAAATCGGCTACTCTTTTCTTTACAATCTTCCTATTAAATTATACGGCTGTACTTCCCACGTTTCATACGGAATAAAATGTGTTGCTCTCATTGCATCAAGCGTTCTGGATTTCATATGAGGACGCGTTATATACTCATCTATGTTCTCTTCATTTAAATCAACAAATTTAGCCTCTTGTATCTCTTCAGGTTGAGTTTTTATTTCACCACTTATATATGCTACTTTAAAAACAACAGCTAGAATATGCATAGAGGTATTATAATAAACCCCTGTAATTCCGATAGGCTTCACCGTTAACCCTGTTTCCTCTTTTATTTCCCTACAGACAGCTTGATCGAGCGCTTCGCCTTCTTCTACCTGTCCTCCTGGCAACTCCCACGTATCAGCTCGCCAGTGCACTTTTGTTAATAACACTTCATTTTTTTCATTTGTTAAATAACCTGCTACAGCAACTATATGCTTTGGTGTCTTATGTTCCATATTAAGCCTCCTAGAGATAATGAATATTTTATATATCCCTATAATCATATTCACTACCTACAACAAAATACCTTTAATACTTCATCACTTTAATTAACTTCATAAAAAAAGACCCTATCCGCTAAGCGAAAAGGGTCATCTATCGTATTACTCTCCTAAGTCTACGTTGTGATAAACTTGTTGAACATCTTCCAAATCTTCTAATGCATCAACCATTTTCTCAAATTGTGCTTGAGCATCTTCAGGAAGTGTTACATCACTTTGTGCAAGCATTGTTAATTCTGCAACTGTAAACTCCTCAACGCCAGCACCTTTAAGTGCAGATTGTACTGCATGGAATTGATCTGGTTCAGCATACACGATAACAGAATCTTCTTCTTCTAGAATGTCACGTGCATCTACATCTGCTTCCATTAAAATTTCAAGAACTTCATCTGATGTTTTACCTTCAAGGCCGATAACAGCTGTCGCATCAAACATGTAAGCTACAGAACCGTTCACACCCATATTACCACTGTTTTTGCTAAATGCAGCTCGTACATCTGCTGCAGTACGGTTTACGTTATTTGTAAGTGTATCTACAATAACCATAGCTCCATTTGGTCCGAATCCTTCATAACGAAGCTCGTCATAATTTTCTTCTGAACCGCCTTTTGCTTTTTCAACTGCACGATCAATAATTGTTCTTGGAACATTGTATGTTTTCGCACGCTCTAATACAACTCTTAGCGCTTGGTTTGATTCTGGATCTGGCTCGCCTTGTTTTGCTGCCACATAAATTTCACGCCCAAATTTCGCGTATATACGGCTTGTATTTGCATCTTTTGATGCTTTTTTGTCTTTAATATTGTTCCATTTACGGCCCATACTTTCCACTCTCTTTCCCGTTTTAAATCTACATAAAAATATTAATATGAAATATAATGTGTGTTCAACACATTTTTAAAAGAAATATAAAAAGTTCATTTTTGATTCATATTACAGACATAATATAAATCACTATCATTTTGTTCTTTCGACAAGTTATATTATACATGAATTCCTACGTTTATTACGAATTTTAGAAGCACATAGTATAATTTAACAAAAAGACTCTAACATTTCTGTTAGAGTCTTTTTATATTGCTGACACCTTTTTCCATAATATTCCCATAATTACTTTCTATTGCTGTATAATAAAAATAGGGGAAAATTTGAAGAAAAGAGAGAGGGAGAATTATGACACATTCAAATGAGAAAAAAGCACATAGTCTTAAAGGGATAGAAGAAAAGTTAAACCCAACTATCTATCAAGTGAGATTCATGAAATTAGATGAACCAATTCAATTTGAGTCGTTCCCTGAATTAAAAGATTTAGGGGACTGGTTAAGTACTTCAACACATATGTGGGCGTGCCACTCAACTATGTATAAGTACAACAGAGAAGGGTTTGAAAAGAAGTTTTTAGAGATTACAAACTTAACCGTTGATAATGTACTAATATCTACTGGTGGTATCGGATTTAACTTCATGTCACCGGGGTGGAGAAATTCTCTCTAGAGTACTCGAAAGAAATATTGTATATACAATACTTTTTCTGCTTATTTTGTCATGTCATGAAAAGAAAACAAAAAAGCTCTATACTAATTGTATAGAGCTTTTTTACGCCGTTCATGATACCGATGGTCGGGGTCGAACCGACACTCCCGAAGGAACACGATTTTGAGTCGTGCGCGTCTGCCAATTCCGCCACATCGGCACAAAAGAAAAGGCGGCAACCGGATTTGAACCGGTGATAAAGGTTTTGCAGACCTCTGCCTTACCACTTGGCTATGCCGCCATATTAAATTTTATTGGAGCGGAAGACGGGATTCGAACCCGCGACCCCAACCTTGGCAAGGTTGTATTCTACCACTGAACTACTTCCGCAAAAATGGCTGGGCTAGCTGGATTCGAACCAGCGCATGACGGAGTCAAAGTCCGTTGCCTTACCGCTTGGCTATAGCCCATCGAATTCTTACTTAATTATATGTAAGTATCCATTAGATTATTTGCAATTTTTAAAATAAAAATGGGGCGACTGATGGGAATCGAACCCACGAATGCCGGAGCCACAATCCGGTGCGTTAACCACTTCGCCACAACCGCCATGTTGTGTAAATATATTTGGCAGGGGCAGTAGGAATCGAACCCACACTGGAGGTTTTGGAGACCTCAGTTCTACCTTTAAACTATGCCCCTATGTAAATGGTGGAGGGGGGCAGATTCGAACTGCCGAACCCGAAGGAGCGGATTTACAGTCCGCCGCGTTTAGCCACTTCGCTACCCCTCCGAAACTTACATGGTGCCGGCTAGAGGACTTGAACCCCCAACCTACTGATTACAAGTCAGTTGCTCTACCAATTGAGCTAAGCCGGCGTATTTTATTAAAATAAATGGTGGCTCGGGACGGAATCGAACCGCCGACACGAGGATTTTCAGTCCTCTGCTCTACCGACTGAGCTACCGAGCCTTATTAAAATGGCGGTCCCGACCGGGGTCGAACCGGCGATCTCCTGCGTGACAGGCAGGCATGTTAACCACTACACCACGGGACCATTTGGTTGCGGGGACAGGATTTGAACCTGCGACCTTCGGGTTATGAGCCCGACGAGCTACCGTGCTGCTCCACCCCGCGATAATACTATTTATATAAAATTTATATGGTGGAGGATGACGGGATCGAACCGCCGACCCCCTGCTTGTAAGGCAGGTGCTCTCCCAGCTGAGCTAATCCTCCAAAGTGGTGACCCGTACGGGATTCGAACCCGTGTTACCGCCGTGAAAGGGCGGTGTCTTAACCACTTGACCAACGGGCCAAATATTATAAATCCTATGGCGGAGAGCAAGGGATTCGAACCCTTGATACGCTTGTGACGTATACACGATTTCCAATCGTGCTCCTTCGGCCAACTCGGACAGCTCTCCAATGGCTCCGCAGGTAGGAATCGAACCTACGACCGATCGGTTAACAGCCGATAGCTCTACCGCTGAGCTACTGCGGAATAATATTGCCTGGCAACGTCCTACTCTCACAGGGACAAGGTCCCAACTACCATCGGCGCTAGAGAGCTTAACTTCCGTGTTCGGTATGGGAACGGGTGTGACCTCTCTGCCATCATTACCAGACATTATTCTTTTGAGACAATCATTATTATAACTTATTTACTTTAAAAGTCAACAAGTTTTTTATGTTCTCTCAAAACTAGATAACATTGCTACATATTATATGGTTAAGTCCTCGATCTATTAGTATTCGTCAGCTCCACATGTCACCATGCTTCCACCTCGAACCTATCAACCTGATCATCTTTCAGGGATCTTACTAGCTTACGCTATGGGAAATCT
>NZ_QXCO01000102.1:0-421 GCF_003458115.1 Bacillus sp. ISO11
TCCTGCGGTGGGTGACCACCGTGCGGGTTCGACCCCCGCCCTCGGCACCATATGCGCCCGTAGCTCAATTGGATAGAGCGTTTGACTACGGATCAAGAGGTTAGGGGTTCGACTCCTCTCGGGCGCGTTTTCTTTCGGGAAGTGGCTCAGCTTGGTAGAGCACCTGGTTTGGGACCAGGGGGTCGCAGGTTCAAATCCTGTCTTCCCGATACTTGTTTGGGGCCTTAGCTCAGCTGGGAGAGCGCCTGCCTTGCACGCAGGAGGTCAGCGGTTCGATCCCGCTAGGCTCCACCATTAGTTCTTTGAAAACTGAACGAAACAAACAACGTGAAACGTCAATTTTTATTTTAGATGCTAGACAAACTAACTTTATTGGAGAGTTTGATCCTGGCTCAGGATGAACGCTGGCGGCGTGCCTAAT
>NZ_QXCO01000031.1:0-59535 GCF_003458115.1 Bacillus sp. ISO11
TAAAATTGGCTATTCACGAGCCTGTTTACAGTGTAACCAAGATTTTTAAATGTATTCCCTCTTTAAAAACCTTATTCAAACAGTGGTATTTAAAGAGGGAGTGGAGTAATGAAAAAGAATACTTTCCCTTTATACATGAAATGATTTTTTAATTCTCAATAATATATGAGTGTTAAGACAAAAATGTGTAATTAAAAGAGCAGCTAGCAAAAGCTAACTGCTGGGGTCAGGGAACTACTGCTGATAGAGGTTCATTAATATGAGTTTTGGCTATCGCCTATGCACAGTATTGACGGAATATCGAGTTTTATTCAAGGGGGAGAGGGAAAAAATAATTTTAACTTGATACAACTTGATCTTGATCAGCAACATCAGAATCAAATGTATTCGTTGCACTAACACCGTTAAAGGTATTAACAACAAAAGAAACATTTGATGCCCCTGAACCATTATAAGATTTTGTATTCTCTTTTGGAGATACGTTATAAAAATCCCCTAAATTGAAAGCACCATTACTGTTTTGAACGACAAGATTTCCAACGACAGAAGGCATAGTACACACCTGCTTTCCTAGAACGTATTTAAATTAGTATATGGTGTATTCGTCTAGAGGTTCATTAAAACCAGAAAAATTAAAGATGAAGTTTGTTAGAAACCAAACAAAAAAATCCTTTGAAAGAAAGGAGCATCCAAAACAATGAAACCAGTAAAAGCGAAATGTGAAGCATGTGAGCACGTGTTTCGTGTCCAGATACTTACAGCACGATTATCGAACCGTGTGGACAAGTACTACTTCATTTGTCCAAGCTGTAAAACGGAATTTGTAAGTTATTTTTCGAACCGTGAAATGAGACAGCTACAGAAAGAAATTTCGAAATTATACAACGGTTTCCGTACATGTTATACGAAGGAACATGCAAAAGTGATCCAGGAGAAAATCGATAAAAAGGATTTAGAGTTTAAGTGGTTACGAGATAAATTACGAACGGAAATTGAAAATGATTTACCAAAATAAAGGGGGCTGAAGTTATATGAGTATACCTAAACAATTGATGATTGGTAGTATACCTTATGATGTGGAAGTCGTAAAAGGATGGCTTGAAGAAAGAGAAAACGGAGAAGTAAGAATTGCTGAAGTAACGTATCACGAACAACAAATCAAGATTTCGGACAATGTAGCGAAGCATGAAGGGCAAATGAAAAACGTACTTCATGAGGCTATTCACGCAATGCTTTATGAATACGGACTCGATCGTTTAAATAAAGAAGCAAACGTAAACGCATTAACTACAGTCTTTTTCGACTTTATTAAAAATAACATTCGTGGTGGTATCTCCAGTTTTGTAGGGTATCAGTATTTATTACTTAAACGTCCCGAAAAAACAAATGTAGAATTTTATGACTCTGATGCGGAGCCTGCCAATCTAAGATTAAAAAAAGAAACAGATGAACTTTCATTTATCAATACAGCAGCGGAACTTGTAGAAACTATTAATCTACACCCACCAGAAGTGGATGTCTCAGCATTAGGAACTGCGATGGCAAAAACGGAAGTTCATAAGGCTGTAGATTTAGGTGTTGCGCATGAACAGATTCAGGAATCGGCTGTTAAGATGACCACGGATAAGCAAACTCGTAAACTACCAATAGTAGAAGTGAATCGTAGCTCGTTTCCTATGGAAGAGATAGCAAAGATCACGAAAAAAGAAGAAGCCGATCCGATTCATTGGAAAACAGGTATTAAATATGACAAAGAAGGAAATCCGAGATATCGTACACGCTATGAGTGCTGCATGTGCGGAAATCGTGGGAATCAATACGAGTACAAGGAGAACAAATTCACGAAATGTCATAAATGTAATGCGAAACTCAAGATAGTACAGGCAACGAAAAACGGATTCCCTGAACGCGATGCATTTGGTAATTTTTACGTAGCTAATGATGAATACAGTATTATTTTGGATGGTGAGTAAAGATGAAGAATATACCTACAAAAAACATAAGTGAAGAGCTGGAAACACGTGCAGGTGTCACAACGGTGCAAGTAAGTCCACATGAAAAGATTGAAGTAGCCGGTATTACGGTTGAGGGCCCGGCTGTGATTCTTATTAATAAAGACTAGGGGTGATTGGATGAAAATTATATATGATTATCCGATTTGGACAACGTAGTCTATCTGTGTAATATTCTTTGGTTTAGCTAGCGTTATAGAAACGATTAAGAAGTAAGGAAAAGGAGATGGAAGATATGAGAGCGGTAATTAAAACAGTTGACGGTTCTGTACACACTGTAGAGGAAGCCGATTTTATTTTTGAAGGATACAAAAAGCTAGAAGGGGAGTTATTTGCGGAAGGAAATGCGATAGATACTTACGATGATAACGGTCGTATTACGGGAATTGTGAATATGCAGCATGTTTCTGCGATCAAGTTCGAATATGAGAAAGATAAGGGAGCTGAAGGGAAATGAAATCAACAGGTATTATTCGTAACATTGATTCACTAGGGCGTATTGTGGTTCCAATGGAATTACGCCGTACATTAGGTATCCAGGTAAAGGACCCTATGGAGTTTTTCGTAGATGGTGAATCTATTATTCTACAAAAATATAATCCTAATAACTCTTGCCAAATTACAGGCGAGGTTTCAGAAGAAAATATTGAACTAGCTGGCGGTAAACTCGTGTTAAGTCCTGAAGGGGTTGATCAGGTATTAGCGGAACTCGAAGCATATTTGAAGGGGTGATAAGATGAGCGAACCTAATAAACAATATACAAATATCGAGCTGGAAATGATTTTGGATAACTTTGTAAAGGCGTTACCGATGCAAATGCGTATGCAGCGTGAGATGTCTAAAGTATATAAGGTGCGTTTTGATGCACTTGTTTCGGAAGGTTTTACGGAGCAACAAGCACTGGAAATCGTAAAATCACGTGGTATAGAGTGAAAGGTTCGGAAGCCATCTTACGAGCGATGCACCAGGCAGGAGGAGAAATCCCAGCTACGCAGTTTGATACGTGGCTGGGACAACTCTCTCAGTTAGGTCTACTGGAGCAAGTCACAAAAGATGATAAGCATGTTTACTATTACCGACTTACGGATAACGCAAGGCAGTTTTTAGCGAAGAAGGGTGTAAAGAAAACTATTGTTTACTAAAGTACCTGACAGTAGAAACGATTTGACTAAAGGATTCACGCATTTCTTGTACACTTTTGTACCGTTCTTCAATATTGCGATTAATTCCTTTAGCAACAAAGCCTTGGAAATGTGTGTTTGGGTAAGTACTTATTTGCATTTTTGCAGTAATAATAAAATAAATCAGCCTGGTTAAAGCGTAAATTTCGTGGTGTTTTTTATAATTTGAAAATCCAACTTCCGCTAGTAGAGGGTCATTGAATACACCTTTTAGTTCTGTATATTGGTTTGTAAGTTGACTGTCTTCTAATTTTACTAAACCAAAATCGGAAACTTTAATGATTTCAGTATCCTCATAAGTTTTAACTAAAATGTTTGTTGGACTAATTTCTCTGTGCAAAATATCCTTTTCGTGAAGATATATGAAAGCTTTGAAAATTTGTTGGATTAAACTGTTTCTTTGTGAAAAAGTCATGGAATTGTTATTTTTTAGGATGTAAGAATGCAATGAGTCATTTGCATATTCCATTATATACTGACGATTCTCGTCATCAAATTTGTAAACTTCTAAAATATAAGGCGACTTTAATTTACGCATTTCCAAAAATTCAGTACGAAATCTATCATATTCGGTTTCATTTAAATTTTTACGAGCTTTTTTTACAGCAAAAAACTGGTTGTAAAATGTATCCTTATATTTATGAACTGTCGCGTAGGATCCTTCACCAATTGTCTTTAAACGGAATGGAATTGATGCGCCGGATCTAGTAACGGATATACCGGTTTGCAATTCGAATATTGGACCCATTTCTATTATGTTTACAGACTCAAAATCTGCAGGGATGTGGCTACCACCACTGGGTTTAAGAAATTCTTGGCATTCATTAATTGTGCGTTTGTAATAAGTGCATAGATTAAATGCTACTTCGGTAGTAGACAAATCTACTTGAAACTTGTTAATCGCATTGATATACCCAATAAGATTTCTACTTTCTTGGGCCGTATAATGTCCAGTCGATAACCTGACATTCAAATGGCTGAATAGTTGATTTAATTCAGAATGAAAAAAAGAAAAAATCTCCTTTAACGGGGATGGAACGTTACCGTAAAAACCTGTATATCGATTAAAGGTATCTTTCCCGTGTAAATAAACTATACTGTTTAACTTGTTATTTAAGAAAACCGAAACATGCTCTGTGATTTTGACCATAATTATTGCTCCTTAAAATGTAAAATATATACCAGTATTTTAATAATACCAGAAAATTATAAGGGCTAGTCATTATTTGGTTTGAATAATTGGATAATTTGTTTTTAGGAGGGACGTAAATGGATTATATAAAGCGTATCACGGAATTAGCCCCACAAGTACCGGCGATCGTTTTAGAAGATGTAACGAACCGGATTAAGGATTGGGTTGTAAGTGGTGGGAAAGAGGATGACCCGTATATTGAACAACAACTGAAATTCGTGGAACGTGTGGCCGCAAGGAGTAAGGAACATGACATCTGAGGAAATAAGGAATTTAGAAATCGATGGTGTAGAGGTTCCGTTTTACAATGGGTATGTGACGGTACAAGAAGGAGTTGTTACGAGTAAGCTCACCTGGAGTCTCCATGTTGTGGATTATGGGGTAAGTGAATTTGTAGCCACGAACCAGTTACGTGATGTGAATATCGAGACAGAGCAGGGCAATGTATATGCCGGAGAAGGATTGATTACGAAAGTGACTGAGGAACAGTTTCTCTTAGCTGGAAAGTCGGTGCTACGTGGGTATGAGACAACAGCGACGTGGCACGTGTTTCGAATGCTAGATAAATTCAAAAAAAGATAATATTCGGTGGGCTCTAGTATCATAATTAAGCCTCTTTTAATAAGCGTTAAGCACTTTGATAGTGATAATTAATATCATGAAAATTGTAAATAAATTTTAGGAGTGGATAATTATGTATAATAATTACTGGAATCCAAATCAAGATGTGATGTATCCGAATGCTGTTCCCAATGTAGGTCCTAATAACCCTTATTATCATGCAGGTAGAAATAATATATTTGATTCAAGTAATTTCAATGATATTGGTTTTAATAATAATCAAATTCAACATCAAACATACCCCACTAATAATGAACTGAAAAGTGAATATAGAATTGATTTAGAATTACCTCAATCAGGTATGGGATTTCAAGGTGATGATTTGGGGAACGGTTTTTACCGATTTGCATGGGAAAATAGAAGTATAGGAGCACGCCAAATATTGCCTGTGTCTATTCACGCTGGACCATTGAAAGTTATAAGTGCAGGATATGGAATACAGAATTCAGGTAATGCTATTTTAGTTGAGAGTTATCCTAAAGATCAAAATAATTGGTACATGACTGTGCAAAATCTAGTAGATGCTCCAAGGAAAATAGCATTTTATTTAATAGCTAAGCAATAACCTTCAATCAAGTAAAAAAATGCTATGGCTATATAGGATATTGTTACTGAATGTTTCATACTAAAGACAATGTAATTACTAGCTAACTACTGAGAAAAGAAGGAATTGACTAGCGAGAACAGTGTAATTAAAGTGACGTGGCACGTGTTTCGAGATTCGGAGATTCACAGCTGTTAACACGAGAATAAAAATATATAAAAGAAAAGTTTTTAAGAGGGGGTCTAATACACTACAGTACTTAAAAAAGAAAAACAAAATAAAAAAGAACCCCCCCTTAAAAAAATATACCTTATATATATAATATAAATATAAAACTAATAATTATATATTATATATATAGTATTATTTATTAATAGTTATATAGTATGTAATACTATTAATGGTTTAAGGTTTTCGTTTTAGGGGTTTGATTTTCTGAGTCAGGAGGTTCGGAGATGACCAGAATTGATGGTTATGTTTCAAAGAAGACAATACGACTATGGCTGGAGAATTACGAATCACTGGCTGTAGGTGATCGGTTCCCTGATGCACCACCTAGCTTTACTGGACCTGGTGCACAGGACGGGAAAAGCGATGGACGATTGAATAAGATTGTGCTGGATCAAGCGATTAAACAATTACCGAAGAACATGCAGTATATCGTATTGGCGCGGTATGTGGCGAAGATTCCGAGGAAGAATACACTGCGTACGATGAACATAACAGAGACTGTATACTATACACGCTGTAAACAAGCCGTGGACATATTACACATGACCATTAACGGTGATATGGTTGGTATGAAGAAACTGATAAAAAAGTTGTACGGAGCTTGACAAGAGGTACCTGCTGTAGGTACAATTTATGTTAGGATGGTGAATTTGTGTCCTACTCCAGTACTAAATAATACGCATAGCCATGAGGCCCGTGATGAGGGTATCATGGCTATTTTTATGTCCGTTGGATTTGGTTCATTGTGTTACATATAGTAAGTAGGAAATAGGAGAAGCTGTATAACATACTATGAACTGTAGGCAACGCGAAAGAGAAACCTTAGGGTAATTTCACCAGTCGCTCTCTCCTGAAGAAGAAGGCACTTCGAAACTCAGGGGGTCTTGATCCAATGTCTAGGTAGTTAATAAGGTGAAGTTTATGCATTAATTAGGCCGACAGAGGTTGTATGTGTGACTTATAAACGTTGATATAACAACGATGTATAATAAATGTATATTGGTTACGTAGTGAAAAAAGAAAGAATCATTGATACCAATGGATTAATCTTAAATGTAGTTTACATAACCAATGTTATAGGCAGTCATTTTTAATACAATATTCATCGTTATTCAAAATAGGTATTTTAGATTATTAAACATTTGGTTTTGTTTTAATCCCCCGGGGGAGGTCAAATCTGGTGAGGGGCTGGCAGACGCTCGTAACGTTCCGCCAGAATTTTTAAACTCAGGGGGCTATACAAGAGATACGTAAAAAGCTCACATTCATATCGTGAAAATGAGGTATTGGATTGATTTTCCTAGCGAATGATAACTATGTAGGAGTGATGAAATGAAATATTTACAGGTTATTATTTTGCTGAGCATATTAGGGATTTCTATGTATTCTCAAGAATCATTTGCTTTAACACACGAAGATGTACCATTTTTAATTAACAATGGTACATGTCCTAAGCCACAAGGGGTAGGAGGACATGTAAGCTCCGATGAGGGCTTAATTGAAGCACTGAATACAATTATTCCACAAGTCTATAAGGGTGAGAATTATAAAGGTTGGAAGATAGAAACAATAGCATATCTTCCAAAGGGACCACATCCCGAATCTTATTATGCGATGGCTAAACATTACTGTGGAGAGAAAGTAGCAAAGAACTCCTGGTTCGTAGAAGTATTATTTCCGCAGTATTTACCAGCGTATGATGCATCACATAGACAAATTTTTGTAACTAAAAATAAACAAGGTCAGTGGTTTGCTTGGTTTAGATTTCATTAGTACTTTAATTAAAGAACAGCAAGATATAAATATATGAGTGTATACAAATCATACGAATTTCAAGGCAATCGATACTAAATCGGTTGCCTTTTTCCATTTCACGAAGAAAGGGGAGCGAGAGAATGGCTAAGTTAGACGAATTAAAGCAGAAACTCACCGCTAAACAAATCCAAGCGGCGTATTTGTTAGTAGAAAACGAGTTGATGGAATCGAACAACGAGGAAAAAAGGACGCAAGATGAGATGGCGAACGAACTTGGTATCAATCGAACGACACTTTGGGAGTGGCGAACTAAGAATCAGGACTTTATCGCCTTCAAGAGCGAAGTAGCTGACAGTTTCCTTGCAGAGAAGCGTGAGCAGGTGTACAGCAAGTTAATGCAGTTAATCTTGGGACCGCAACCGAGTGTAAAAGCTATGCAGTTGTATATGCAGCGATTCGGTTTACTGACTGATAAGAAAGTAATTGAGGGTGATCTAGGAAATGCGACTCGTACAAATGCAGAAATCGAAGAACAGCTTCAGAAATTAAAAAAATTGACAGGCGAGTAAAAGGAGGGCGGGCTACATGGCATATATAGACGGTAAATGGTTAGCCCGTCAAGAACGTCAGGAGCGTATTAATCTTGTAGCAGAAAGAGCAAAGAAATTACAGGAGTTGTACGAATCTGGCGAGGCTACAGAATATTATATGGATACACTTCTTGCTGACATTGATGAGCTAGAAAAGTTAAAAAGGGTACATCGTGGAGAACATGACATGTTGTACTTCATGTATGAGTATTTCTCGGAAGAAGGAAATCCCGGAAATCCTGATAACTTAATCCCAGCTGGAGTAACGATGGATGATGCGGCTGAATTTCACGAAACCTTATGTGGCTTGTTAGATGACATCACAACAGGTAGGGCGAAAAAGAAAAAAGTAGCATGGAGTGTAGGACGTGGTCACGCGAAAACTGCTTATCTGAGTAACGGTTATTTGTGTCATCAAGTCGTGTATCGATTAAAGCAGTATATTGTTTTGATTTCTGAAACATCTGATGTAGCTGGTGACTTTATATCTTGGGCACGTGATCAGTTAAAGTACAACGAAAAACTACGTGGGGATTTTGGTATTCTATTGCATGAGCAAAAGAGCCGAAATGAAGTAGATAACGATAAAGAGTTTGTGACTTTAACAAACACGAAAGTCGAAGCAAAAGGTATAGGGACACAAGTACGTGGATTACGCCACGGTTCTAAAAGGGTTCAGCTCTATATTTTGGATGACTTGGAGAGTAAAGAAAATACCGCGACGGTTGATTTAATTGCGAAAAATAAGCGTTGGTTCAAGGAAGAATTGCTTCCAGGTTTGAGTCGTCAAGAAGGTGCTTGTATTTATATGGGTACCATCGTTTGCTACGACAGTTTATTGCATCACGTGATTAAAAACCGTCGTGATTTCGTCTCAAGGTCATTCCCGGCAATTCTGAAATGGTCAGAGCGCGAAGACTTATGGCAAGAATGGCGTGAGATTCGTCAGGTAGATGATCCAGACTCAGCAGATCGTGCTCGGCAATTTTATGAGCAGAACAAAGAAGAAATGCTCCGTGGTACAAAAACGTTATGGCCATCACATTTCCCATACATCGATCTGATGGAAATTAGGGAAGATGACGGTACCAAAGCGTTTAACCAGGAGTATTTATGTAACCCGACAGACGAGGAAAGACAGATATTTAAACCTAAATATTTCACGTACTGTACTGAAGAAGATTTGAAAGATAAAAACCTTTTATATTATGGTGCTGTCGATTTCGCAATGGGGAAAGAAAAAGGTGACTACAGCGTAGTAGTTACACTTGCCAAAAACGTGGAAACAGGCACGTGCTACATTATCGATATTTTTATGGAGCGTGTGCATCCAAATACGTTGTTAGAAAAGGCTGTAGAATACACGCTGGCATATCAATATGAATCAATCGCAGTAGAGGCACAACAAGCACAGGAGTGGTTTGCTGAGAAAGTTGGGGAAGCGTTGCAGAAGAAAGGATATCCGTCATCGACTCGTTTAAAACAAATTAAGCAGCGTACACGAAAAGCACTACGTATTGAGTCGTTATTACCAGATATACAGAGCGGTAAATTGCGTTTTATGAAACATTTACGTGCTTTATTGGAGCAATTTGAAATGTATCCGATGCATCCGCATGATGACGGTCCGGATGCAGTTCAAATGGCTTTTTCTATTGCATATAAACGTGCAAGACGTAAAGCGGGAACTACAGGAAATTCAAGATATTGAGAAAGGAGGGGCTTGAATGAGAGTACAGGGTGATCGTAATTTTATGAATCCGGTGGAAATTGTAATGCCAGTTCGTACCGCGCTTGGTGATTCTGAGTGGGCACGAATGATGGCCGAGGTTCGTTTGTATGAGCGTTATGAAGGAGACTTAAACGTATGGTCTGATTATAAAAAACCAGATAATCTCGACTACGAACCTACGAAAATACAACTTGATTATCCTCAAAAAATTGTAAACATGATTGCAGCGTGGCAATTTGAAAAAGAACCGAAAGTCACAGTTCCTCCGGATGTGATAGACGATCCAGCTCTTATGATTCAATCAGGATATGAGCCTAGTGAAGAGCAACAACGCGAAAACAGTAGAGCGAAGGCAAAGGAACGGTTATTAACATGGGTTTGGGATGACAACCGAATGCATGAGAAGTTATTAGCAGCAGCAAAAGACAGGGCTATTTCAAAAACTGGTGTGTATGCTCGGATTCATTACGATAAACGTCGCGGTGAATTTAAGATTATTTGGCATCCATCAACAGAAGTTATTGCAAAGTATAGCGACTGGGATATAGACCAACTGGAAGAGATTCATTTTATTGCATGGCTTGATGAAGATCAAACGAAAATGTGGAAATTATCGTATTACTTAGTTTGGCATGAAGAAGCTGGTGAGTACGACTGTGAAATTGAAGAGGCTGTATACAACGGTGACTTAGAAAAACAAGAGGATAGGGTTGAGCGCTCATCAATGGGAATCGATTTTATTCCCGTTGTACCAGTGCCGACTGAAAAGCTCAGTAAGCGAACTACAGGTTATAGTGAGCTTGAAAAAACGATTAAGCTTTCTGACGAAATCGATAAAAAGATGTCTGATTACTCGGATGCGCTACGTTTTGAAATGTTCGCCATTACGTTACTAACGAATGTAGACGAGGATCCAAAGAATCCACTTCAAGTAGCACCAGGTGCGAAATGGGATTTAGGTGACGGCGCTGAAGATGCAGGTGAACCAAGCGCTAAAAAGCTGGAAAGTGGATTCCGATTTAAAGAAACCATTGAAGCGTATCTGGACCGATTGCAAAAACGCCTACATGAAAAAGCAGAAGTACCAATGGTGAATACGGCTGATATGAATACAGGTGGTATAAATGACATGGCCGTGCAGCTTTTATTCAGTAATATCATTTCAAAAACACAACGCTCATGGGTTATATGGCAATCACGCCTCCAAACCTTAAATGAGTATATTTTGCGTTATATGAAAGCAAGACAAGATGATCCAAAATTCAAATATGATAAAGCGATGTTAGCAAAAGTAGATAACTATTATGCTAGCAAGATTATTTTCGGTTTACCGTTACCACAAGATCAAAAAGCACTTATCGAACAGTTAGGAGATGAAATTTCTAACGAAATCGAATCAATTAAAGGTGCTATTACGAGAAGTGGTAAAGAAAATGCGGAACAAAAGTTTATGGAGATTATGCAAGAGCGGATGTTGAAACGACAGTCTCAGGATCCGTATAACGAAAAGTAATACTTGCCTTACGAAATGGCGCTATAAACTTTCGGAAATTATAGCCGACAGGCTCAAAATGGAGGATTTGCAAATGGAATACGCAAAACAAGCTACAGCATTAAAATTTTTTGTAGAACAAGTACAAAAAACACCTAAGTTCCCACTTCGATTAAATCTTCAGTTTTTCTCTGATGATGGCGGTTCTGGAGATGATCCGGACAAAAAACCTGGAGATACTGACGACCTGTCAAAAACTTTTACGCAAGAAGAACTAGACGAAATTGTTAAGAAGCGCTTAGAACGTGAACGTAGTAAATCCGCTGAGAAATACGGTGACTACGATAATGTAAAAGCGAAATTAGCAGAATTTGAAAAAGCTGAAGAAGAGCGTAAAAAGCAAGAAATGACAGAAATTGAACGCTTGCAGGCTGAAAAAGAAGAAGCTGACAAAAAGGCACTAGAAGCTTCCGAAGCAGCGCAAAAAGCGCAAGAGAAAGCAAATACTCGTATCCTGAATACAGAAATTAAGAGCATTGCACGTGCTTTAGATGCAAATGATCCAGGTGACGTATTGGCGCTTTTAGATAAGTCGACTATTCAACTTGATGAGAATGGTAATTATCAAGGAGTTGAAGAGGCTGTTAATGCGCTAAAGGAAAGTAAACCTTGGATGTTCAAGAAAGTTGTGGGGGCAGATGCAGCTGGTGGCGCGAATCCAGGAACAAGTCCGAGAGCGAATGAAATTCTTGCTTTAGAAAAAGAGCTGGAAGAAGCAAAAACAAAAGCGTTAAAAGATTCAAAGTATGCGGGCGAGGTAACTCGTATTTATAACAAGTTGTTAGAAGCAAAATCGAAGAAATAACGGATCGTTGATTAAAAGTCAGCGATTTTTTAATTTAAAAAATTTGAGGGGGCTACAAATATGCCAGTACCAACTACGTACGAATTTCAACAACAAGTAAGACAAATGCAAGCGAATGTGGATTTAATTCTTACAAAAGCACCTGTTCTTTTCGGATTAATTGGTGTAGGAGACGCTTTAACACAAACTAAATTTGAATGGCAGAACGACTATTTAAACTCTGATACAGGTATTGTAAAAACTGCTGCAGCTGTTGGGGATACGGACCTAGTTTTAGAAAAAGGCGAGGCTCGTAAATTCACTGAAAATGCTCTGGTACAAAACGGCTTAGAAGTGCTATGTATAGTAAGTGTCGATGAAAACGCGGATAAAATCACTGTGCAACGTGGTTACGATAGTACGAAAGCGGAGGCAATTACAGCTGGTGGTGAATTAAAAGTCATAGCAAGACCGAGACCAGAAGGTGAAGATGCTTTCCGTAAGAATGAGATCAATGACCGTTTAGTGTCACATAACTTCTCACAAATCTTTTCAAGATATGCATCTGTTTCACGTACACAACAACAAGTGAACACATACGGCGTATCAAACGAATTAGATTATCAAGTAAACCTGCGTTTACAAGAGATGATTCGGGAAGCTAACACTTCTCTAATCTATGGTCGTAGAAATGTTGGCTCTCCAACACAACCTCGTACTACAGGTGGTTTATTTGCATTTGCGGGTATTGAAGGTTCTCATAAGCAAGACTTTAAAGGGAACGAAATTGCGGCAAAACCTTTAAATGACGCTGTAGAACAAGTATTTACTCGAGGTGGTTCAGCAAATACGATTCTATGTGGACCGAATATCGCACGACAAATCACAAAACTTGGTGGCGATACAATTCGTACTACGCGTCAAGATACTGCGGCAGGTTACCAAATCTTATCATTTGTATCGGATTTACCAGGTGGAGCGATTTCTAGTGTTGTAGTTGATTTAAATATGCCTAAAGATCGTGCGTTACTTCTTGATACAGAAAAAGTAAAGGCACGTTACTTAACTCCGATTTATGATCAAGATGCTACACCAAATGGTGCTGACTACTTCTCTCGTGTAATTCGTGGGGAATTTGGTTTTGAAGTTAAGAATGCGAAAGAGTCTATCGCTGTTCTTGAAAATATCTCTAAAACAATGGCTTAAAAGGTAGCGTGTATGCTACCTTTTTTGTATTTTGAAAGGAGTTTTATGCATGTCTATTTCTGAAAATCAAGCACAACGTTTAAACAGATCGATGCCGATTGCGAAAGACACATCACTTGGCACTATTATTAAAGGTCTTGAAGAAAAAGTAGCTCTAATACCTAAAAAGGTTGATAAACAACCAGATAGTACAGCGACTGACGTAGCGGGTGTCGTAAAAGATTTAAACGCCCTTATTGCAAAGTTAAAAGCTGCAGGAATCATGATGCCTTAACAAAATACAGTGACGGGGGTGACGCCAAATGAAGGTGTCGGAAAGGCTGGGGAGTCGGTTAGCAAAAGTTCCAAAAGTAACTCCGGAGGACATCGGAAATTGGTTGTCTGAAGCCGAAACTGAGTCAGAATTAACCGAAGAGTTAAACGCAAATGCTGTTTTTTATCTTGCTCTGTCATTTGCTTATGAATCGATTGCGGCAGACGCAGCACGCTATTTTTCTTATACAGATGGTGAAGAATCGGTTGATAAATCGATGATCTTTGCAAATTATAAGAAGTTATCAGCGGACGCGCTTAAAAAGTACAGGAAGTATAGACGAGGAAAAGGTACTCACCAAACATTTGCTAAGCGGGCAGATGGGAGATGATTACATGAGCGATTCTCAACAAGAGATGGATGCAGCGCTCGATACCATTTCCGAAGAATTTAAAGAGGAGCACGAAAAACAAGTTTCTGAAACCGTAAAGGCCATTATCCTAATACGTTTGTTTTTAGTTGATTTATTGAATGACTATCAAAAGGATGGAATCGTGAAGCGTAGTAGGTTAAATGCGTTATTACGAGACCTTACTTTATACGAAAAAGAATTTCGTAAACAAGCAGAGCGATCATTCCATACATTGATTGAAAACACGTCGAAATGGACCACATTTAAATTATCAGAAGCAGGTTTGGACGTGAAATCTATAACTGCAGTAAATAAGCAAATTATTCAAGGGGTTATAAAAAGACCTGGTGAAGATGGCTTAGTTCTGTCTGATCGTGTATGGAATTTATCTGGAGATATGAGAGACCGATTAAGTAGTATCATTCGTCCATCTGTATTAAAGGGCGAGAGCATTACAATGATTTCTCAAAAGATAAAGGAAGTACACGACAATGAGAAATGGAAGGTTGAGCGTGTAGCAGTTTCTGAGAGTACTAACGCATACCGAGCAGCTACTATACATAATGGCTTAGAAAGTGAAATTGTGACAGGTTATCAAATTATTGATAATGGTCACCGTCACAGATATCATTCAAAGCACACGTGTTACAAGTTAGCGAGACGCGATGCGTACGGTTTAGGGGCTGGAAAGTATCCGAAAAATATTCCGGAAAGCCTTATGAATCAATTAATAAGCCCACATCCACAATGTTCGTCACGGCTGAACTACTTAATAAGCGAGGAGGTGTAGCAATTGCTTACTGAAGATGATATTAAAGAGATTCGAGAAAATCGTGAAATGATTGAGCAGGGACGTAGAGAACCGGTGATTTTATACATTAAAGGGGTTTCTGAAAAGGATCCAATTACAGGAGAAGAAATCCAAGGTGACCCCCGAAAAGAAACTGTTCAATTAGTTTGGAAGAAATTCACGTCAGTGGAAAAGACGAAGTTCGCTGATCTCGATGTTAAAAAAGGAGAGGCGCTTGTTACATTTCCTCTTAATGTGGACTTAGAGAACATTGAAAAAATTGAACGTAAAGGTGTTTTTTACGTTATCGAACTTATCGATGAAAGAGGGCTTGGTGGCGTAAACCGTCGTGAGGTCATTGTGAAGAGGGTGATTTGATGAGAATCAGAGTTGTTGTTAAAGGAAAATCAAATGTGTTAAAAGCACATAACCCTAATAGATACAAAACACCAATTGAGCAAACGGTAGAAAAACATACACGCTTACAAGCTAATCAAGCCTCTAATCGAGCACCGATATTATACGGTCCTTTATCTGAAAGTATTCCTGCAAGTGTAAAGATGGTAGTCGGTGCGAGAATTATTGGTACGTATGGATCTCCTCTTATTTACGCAGCGGTACAAGAATTTACGCACAAAACCAAAAAAGGCTTTATGCGTAAAACAGCATTTGAAGGTGAGCAACCATTTGTTGAGGATATAAACAAAACTGTTCAACGTGTAGCAAAGGGGCATTAATTATGTTGAATGATGTAATGTATTCATTAAAAAAGTTGCTGGATGTTTTTGCGCCTACTACATGGATATACGATGGTGTTTCTGTATCAGGAAAAGACAAACCCTTCATTACCATTGAGGATTTGTCAGGAACAATTAGCAGGTTTTCAAAGGAGAATTTCTCGCGAGATCATCTTATCCAAGTAGGTGTTTATGCGGATAAAGTTTTTGACAGGAATGATTTGCAAGATAAATTAATTAACCGATTCGAAAAGGGTTCAATTGACTTGTACAATACAAGTAAAAAGAATCCAGAAAGAATCGGTTTTTTTAATGCAAAAGTAAAGGATTTTGAACCACTGTCTCAAAAAGACGTTGAGATTTTAACAGCGAAACATTTGAGTTTTATTACTATAACAATCAGAAATTAGAGGGGGACTAAAAATGGCAGAAGTGAAAAAAAGTAATGCACCTGAGTTTAAAGGTGCTGAAACACTTTACTTGATTGACATTCCGCAACCTGATGGGAAAACTACAAAAACAGTCCGATTTTTTAACCAAACGTCAGGTTCACGGTCAATTGAGGCTGGAGAAATCGAGTTGAAAACAAAAGATAAGAGTGGATCTGATTACGGTGACGTAACACAATCCGCTAGTATTGAAGGGATTTGTACTGAAGGTGACGAGGGACTTGATTATGTAGAAGAAGCAATTCTTAATAAAGTTTTAGTAAGAATTCATGAAGTTAACCTACGTAGTGCAACCGCTTCTGAGTTTAAAGTTAAATCAGGAACATACATGTTGAATAGTTTGGAACTTTCTCATGAAAATGAGGAGTACTCAAAGTATTCTATCGGCTTAAAATTAAATGGGAAAATTTCTAAAGGGACGCTTAATAAAGTACCTAATGGCGCGCCAACTGGTGACGTAGCTACTCCTGAAGCGTAATAGTAAGTCTATTTACTATTAATTAAGAATGTTTATGGGGGGAGATCTTTGGATATATCTAAAATCGAAAAAATTGCAATCGTATCTTCAATTCTTTCAACATTCGGAGAGGATGCATTGGCTCCTCACGTTGATTTAAATCGTTTATCAGAATTATGTGAGGAATCGACTCGAAATTCAACAGCGAGACAATGTGGTGAAGCGACAGTTAGTGTTTTAAATAAGATTATTGATAGCTTGTCAGAGGAGGGTGAACAATGAAGCTAGATCAACAAGAGCAAGCGGTTATTATAGGCAATACAATTATGATGCTTGGTGGGCATGAAGAGGTAACTAATTATGTCGATCCTAAGAAGTTGGCCAAAGTAAGTGATATTCACAATGAGCTATACGATAATACAACCCCTCGTGAGCGAAGAGAAGCAATGATTAGCTTGCTTAATAAAACAATGGATGAATTTGTGGGAAATAAATAATTGTGATCTGAATAAGCGTTCATATAGACGCTTTTTTATTTTGAACAAAAAATAATTGGAGGTAATTATTATGGCTGAAAAATCATATACGCGTTTCATAATTAATGGTAAAGAACAAGAACTGAAATTCTGTTTACAAGCACTGAGGTTATTAGATGAAAACGGTGGACCGATGCAATTCGTTTCTCAAACCATGCAGGGCGGAATTACTAATTTCACGGATGTGGTTTATTACGCACTGATTCATACAAATGAGGGAATCACGTATGAAGCAGTACAGAAAGAGATTGAAAATATGTTTAATGCAGAAAAACTAGACCTTGATGAAATTCTAAAGTACAACAAAGCAGTTGTGTTAAATAGTTTTTTCTTCCAGAAGACAGTGAAGAAACTTCTAGGGACAATGACAGCGGAACAACAGAAATCGTTCGAGAACCTGTACGCATAAATATTGATGAATTGCAAGGTGAGTGTTTTCGTTTTTTTAATATGCCCACCTTGCAATCTTGGCGTATTAGTCTCAAGGAATATCATCTTATGTTGAACGGATATAAGGAACAACTACTTGATAAGTACGAGTTTGCAAGTGTACAAGCTTTGTTTAATCGAAATGCTCAAAGTGACAAAATCAAGTCATTAGCGGATATATATACACGTCCAGAAAGTGTTCGTGATATTGAAAAACAAGCATATGCACGGAAAGAAGTAGTTGAAAAAATTCAAAGGAACGAATCGTTCTTTGATCAAATAGAATCGATGATTAGAAGTCAAATAAAAGAAGAGGAAGGGTAGGTGAGGTGAATGAGCCAGAACAAGGTAGAAACTCAGGTGATTGCGGACATATCTAATTTAATAAGTAACCTTGGACAAGCTACACAAGCATGGAATACATTTTTTCAACAGATTAGTAGACCACCTCCTATCCCACCGGCTCCACAACCGCCGTCACCTCCACCATTACCACCAGCGCCACCAGCACCACCGCCTCCTGATTATTCAGGGTGGCGTGCTAGATTTCAAGAAGTAGGTAATCAAGCAATTGAAATGGGCCGACGTGTGCAGCAAACAGGGCAAACAATGCAAAATGCATTTGGTCCTGCAGCTGCAGCGTCGGCTTTTGCTTTAGGGAGTATGATTCAAAAGTCTCGAGAATTTGAATCACAAACTCGTAAAGCGGCGGTTTTAACTGCAGGTGACTACGGCCAAGTAAAGAAAGCGATTCTTGATATGGCAAAGGATTCTGTGTATTCAACAGGGCAGGTAGCAGCGGCTTTTGCTGAAATGGGTGCGAAAGGTTTTGATTCTGCTCAGGCAACGTCCGCATTACCTGGTGTGTTGAGTGCAGCGGCTGCGTCAGGCGAAGACCTGGGGATGGTTGCTGATACGATTACGTCAGCTTTAAACTCATTTGGTATGGAGGCAAATCAAAGTACACATGTTGCTGATGTTCTAGCAACAGCCGCAAACGCAACAGCTGCGGGTGTAGGGGATATGCAATACGCTTTTAAATATGCGGCAGGTCCAGCAGCTCAATTAGGCATATCGATGGAAGAACTAGCGGCTTCTGTTGGTATTATGTCAAATAGCGGTATTAAAGGGGAGACCGCTGGTACAGCATTACGTGCATCTTTACTACGTTTAGTTAAACCGCCAAAAGCAGCGGCAAATGAGTTAAAACGACTTGGCGTATCTATTACGGATCAACAAGGTAATATGAAACCATTGTCTCAAATTATTGGTGAATTAAAAACGGGAATGGAAGGTATGACAAGTGCACAAAAAGGCGCGGCGTTAGCAACGATATTTGGTACAGAAGCTGTATCAGGTATGATGGCACTTGTAGCAGCGGGGCCTGAAAAGATTGATGCTTTAACACAATCCTTAGTGAACTCGGACGGTGCTTCTAAAAAAGCAGCGGACTCCATGCTTGAAGGATGGGCCGGAGCACTGACGAAAATGGAATCCTCTCTTGATGCTGCAGCACGTGCATTTACTGATGCATTAGCTCCTGCATTAATGGCCGTAGCTGGAGTAGTTGAAACCTTGGCAAACGCGTTTATGAAATTACCAGCTCCTGTGCAGACGGTGATTGCTTCCGTAGTAGCATTTACTACGGCTTTTTTAGTTATAGCAACGGTAGCGGGTATTGTTATTAACGCAATCGGTGGTGCAATTATCACCCTCGGTCAACTTATGCTATGGATGTCGGGAACATCAAAAGCAGCGGTAATGCTTCGGGCTGCTTTATCAGCATTAAGAGCCGGATTTGCTTTATTGTTAGGACCGGTTGGTGCGGTTATTGCAATTCTAAGCTTAGTGGGGGTAGCGCTAGTTCAACTATACAAACATAATGAGACTTTTCGAAATGCCGTTAATAATGCGTGGGAATCAATAAAAAGTGGGACAGTAGCGGCAGTTGAAGCTATGAAATCTGCTATTGATTCTTTAGGTTCTTATCTTGGGACAATACCGGAAAAATTTTCAGCAATGGGTACAGCAATCGGCGCAGCATTAGAGGCAGGGTTAATTAAAGCGGGGCAAGTGTTTTCTGGTTTTGCAACAGCTGTAGAGATTTCGCTAGCTGTAATAAAATCGAAATTTAGTGAATTTGGTCAGGGGATAAGTGGTGCGTTTAGTTCAGCAATATCAGGACTTAGTTCAGCATTTGCTGGAATTGGATCAGCTCTTTCTCCAGTAATTAACTTTATAAAAATGTCTTTCTCTTCAATTGGAAATACGATAGCTACTTTAACACCATTAATTGTACGTTTAGGTTTATCATTTTTAGGTGTTTCAGGCCCTGTAGGATGGGTAATCGCTATTGTAGCTTCTTTAGGTGCTACGATATTTAAGTTGATAAATACAAATGATCAAGTGAAGTCTGCTTTTATGTCGGCTTGGCAGTCTATACAATCGATTTTTAGTTCTGTGATGTCTGCGATTTTGCCGGTTGTTCAGTCAATAGCTCAAGGGATTACACAAGCATTTGCACCACTTGCTCCTGAATTTGCGAAAACAGGACAAGTTATAGCAGAAAGCTTCGCTACACTTGGACCTGCTCTTTCTGAGCTAGGCGCGGCCTTTGGTGAGTTAGGTTCTACAATAGCTAGTTTGTTTAGTGAAGTAGTACAAGCAGTAGTACCGATAGCACTCGATTTATTCCGTTTGTTCGGAGAAACAATACAAGCTGTAGTACCTTTAGCATCTGATTTATTCAAACTTTTCGGTCAAGTGGTACAAGAAGTGATGCCTATGATTACTGAATTAATTCAGATGTTTGCTGATACGACAATAGAAATTATGCCAGTGATAACGGAGGCTATACAACAAGTAGCTCAAATTTTTACTGAGCTAGCATCTACAGTTTTACCGATATTCGCTCAAGCTTTTCAAACGGCATTCCCTATTATATTACAAGTAATACAGACGGTGTTTAGTATAGCAGGAATGCTGATTCAAGGATTTGGAGAGGTCCTATCGATCATAGCGACATCAGTAATTCCGATTATTCTCCAGGCGGTACAAGCGGTCTTCCCAGTAATAGCTGGGATTATTGCTGCTGCGATTTCCGTTGCGATTCCGATTATTCAATTATTAGGTCAGGTAATCTCTATCATAGCGACTACGGTTATTCCTTTAATTTTGCAAATAGTCCAGGCGGTTTTCCCGGTGATAGTTTCGATAATTCAAGCGGCGATTCCCGTAGCGACTGCGATACTTGAAGGTCTAGCGACAATAATAAAAGGCGTAGTGATCCCGGCGATTCAATTTATTTTGTCGATTGTCCAGGCAGTTTTTCCAGCTATTATGGGTGTAATAACCTCTGCTATTGGGATAATCACTAACATAATAAAGCTTTTCACTTCAGTTTTAAAAGGAGATTGGAGTGGAGCGTGGAACGCGGTGAAAGGCATTACGTCGAGTGTAATGTCATTAATCGGAAATATCATCCAAGGGGCGATAAATTTAATTTCCGCGGTCGTGACTGGTGGGCTAAATTTAGTGAAATCTATTTTTTCTAGTGTTCTATCAGCGATAGGTTCTCTAGTAAGCTCAATTTTCTCGGGGATAGGCTCGGTTATTTCATCTGTTATGAATGCAGCAGGTAGCATCATTTCCTCAATTTGGAATGCGGCTAAGTCAGCGACATCTAACATCCTAAATTCTATCTATAACACAGTGACTCAAATTTTTGGCAATGTAAAGTCATTCCTAAGCGGAATTGATTTAGGAAGCATAGGAAAAAATATGATGCAGGGGCTTTTAAATGGTATAAGCTCTATGGCTGGGGCTATTTGGGACAAAATTACGGACATCGGAAATGGAATTAAAGATAAAATTTCAGGACTTTTATCGATTCACTCACCAAGTCGTTGGTTCAGGGATTTCATTGGTGTCAATATGATGAAAGGGTGGATTAATGGTATTGATGCAATGAAAGGCGCTGTACAAAGAACAACCGAACAAATGACTGAATGGATGAAACCGGAAGCTCTACAAGTAGAGACTGTATACGGAATGCCAAGAGGACTTGGTGCGTACCAGACAGCTAAACCACAAGCGAGCTCAGGTAATACGGATTCCGGAACTGCTTCAAATTCTACAGCTAGTGAAAGACAACCCGCGTATATTAATATACAACTTGGTAGACAAGAGTTTAATAGGTTCGTTGATGATATTACTGGAGAGCAAGAAGCTGTGAAAAAACGGAAAGATGTATTTTAAAGGAGGGCGGTAGATTGTTAGTTTTTAATGGGATTAATTTAGAAGAATATTTCGGGCAAAAATACGAAAAAGGATTTTTTATGGTTAACGATATAAGAGGTCGCGGAATTTTAAGTGACGAAATTAATGAGTTAACGGTACCTCACCGCCCAGGTTCATATTTTTTAAGTAAAAGGACTCCCAAGAGAGTATTAGAAGTAGATTTCTCTCTTAAGGGAGTCTCTCTTTTTGAACTAAGGAAACGGATAGATGAATTGAATGGTTTATTAGATACAGAAGAACCTGTAAAAATTACCTTCACAGACGAACCGGATATTGTGTATTACGGGATTAAGGAATCTGTAGAGGAGACTTTAGAAAAATCTAATATTCATCAAGCAACTATTACACTAATATGTCCAATGCCGTATAAGTTAGGGAATGAGAAAACGGTTGACTTTGAAAATGACGGTCGAGGGTTAATAGCCAACATTCAAAATAAAGGCAGTGCGGAGTCAGAACCTATCATCGAAATTGAAGTTGAAAACCCTTCTACATTTTTAGATGTTCGGAATAAGAGCGTATATCTTCCAAACAAAGAAGATTATTTTCGGATTGGTTACCCGTTACAAGTAAACCAACTTCCAGTAGAGTGGAAACAACGTGTAATGTGGGATGAAATGTCTACTACAGTTGGATGGACAAGTGTATCACAGTTTGAAAACACTAAAGGTGGAGGTACATTCAAATCTAATGGACATCAATTTTATGTAGAAGATTATGGTGATCAGAATTACAAAGGGAATCATGGAGCGATTGCTAAAAAAAGTATTCCTAGCGGACCATTACAAGATTTTATAATGGATGCTTATGTGAGGTTCAACTGCAGTAGTTATGTACAAATGGGACAAGTAGAAGTGGCCCTACTGGATGAGACTAGTAAACCTGTAGTTCGATTGTCGCTAAACGATGTATATTGGGAGGCTGAAGAAACTTTTGGTGTTGCTAAGATTGCCTATCCAGGGCATCCAGCTGAACAAATGATGATCCATACGCGCGGTATGTATCCTTGGACGTGGAATAATTTTTACGGAAAGTTATGTGTTTACCGTATTGGGAATGAATGGGAGTTTTATATTGCGAAATTTGCGTACGGTACTGAGATTGATGATGCTGGAGCAAAAGCTCGTTGGGTAGACAAAGATGGGATTTTGATGAATAAAATTGCACAGGTACAAATTTCTATCTGTCAATGGTGGAATAATAATCCGGCTGTACTTATGACAGTTGATGATATTAAGATTTGGAAAGTTAACCAAAATACAAGTAATAATCCTCCATATATTGTTGGAAAAGGAGATAAAGTGCAAATCGATACAGCTAAAAGTCTAGTTAGTATTAATGGTTCAAGTGCAATTAATCTGAAGGAATTATTCAGTGATTATCCTAAAATTACTAAGGGCCAGAATAAACTTGAAATTATGCCAGCAAATATCGGAACAGCAAAAGTTAAATATAGGGAGCGATTTCGATGAGAACACCAAGCGGATTACTTCATGTTGTTGATTTCAAAACAGATCAAATTCTATCCGCTATTCAACCAAAGGACTACTGGGAAGATAAGCGTCATTGGGAAATCAAGAATAACATTGATATGCTAGAGTTCAAAATTTTTGACGGTACTCCACATGCAATTACATTACAACAGCAGAACTTGGTTTTAAAGGAAGTACGTGATGGTCGAATTGTTCCGTATGTTATTAATAATGAAGTAGAAAAAGATTCAAAGGATAGATCATTAACTGTACACTCTTCCGGTGCCTGGGTTCAAATCGCCAAAGATGGGATTATTAAACCTCAACGTATAGAGAGCGAAACAGTTAATACGTTTATTGATATCGCTCTTGCCGATTCAAAATGGCAACGTGGAATAACGGATTATTCTTCGTTCCACACGATGACTATCGATGAATTCATCGATCCCCTTACTTTTTTAAAGAAAATTGCAGCTTTGTTTGAATTGGAAATCCAATATCGAGTTGAAGTATCTGGTTCTCAAATTACTGGATGGTACGTCGATATGATAAATAAACGAGGGAGAGAAACAGGGAAGGAAGTAACGCTGGGAAAAGACTTAGTAGGCGTTAGACGCATTGAGCATTCCAGGGATATTTGTACCGCCTTAGTCGGATTTGTACGAGGTGAAGGCGATGAAATTATCACGGTTGAGAGCATTAATAACGGACTTGTTTATATTACAGATAGTGATGCCTTTCAACGTTGGAATGCACATGGTAAACATAAATTTGGTTTTTACACTCCAGAAACAGAAGACCAAAATATGACACCAAAACGATTAATGACTTTGATGAAGACGGAATTAAAGAAGCGTGTCAATACTTCAGTCTCGTATGAAGTAGAGGCACAATCAATCGGTCGCATTTTCGGACTAGCACATGAACTAATCAATGAAGGCGATACAATCCGAATCAAAGATACAGGCTTCACACCTAAGTTATACCTTGAAGCAAGGGCAATCGCTGGTGATGAATCATATACGGATCCTTCGCAAGATAAATATGTATTTGGAGACTATCGAGAGATTATAGATTCGAACGAGGAATTACGAAAATTATATAACAAAATGCGTGCTTGGTTAGAGGGGAAGGCTAACAAGGAACTGTTAGAACAATTAGAAAATTTGGCCGAAGAAGCAAAGAAAGAATCGGGAAAAGCTGTAAAGGAATCACAAGAGGCTAAAGATATATCAGAGCAACTAAAAAAAAATATTGAAAATAATATGGTTAACATTATAGAAGGTAAAGAACCACCAACTACTGATCTTAAGCCAAACAAAACGCTATGGCGAGATACCAGCAACGGTAAACCTGGTATTTTGAAAATATGGACAGGTACAGCTTGGGAATCGGTTGTTCCGGATACGGGACCATTACAAAAAGATATAAAGAATGCACAAACAGAAATTGATACTTTAAAAGAGACAATTGAAGATATACCTGATAAGACTTGGTTAAATCAGCAACTTGAAGGAAAGGCCAACAAAGAAGGTGTTTATACAAAAGATTGGGTAAACGAAAACCTTATTGGAAAGCAAGTGTACGAAACAAACCGTAAAGGTGATATAAAAGTATTAAATGAAACAAAAACGACTGCTGAACGCACAGCTGAAGAAATTAAAAATAAAGCAGAAAAAACGGAGATAACAACTCTAAATGATAATCTTAAACTAGTAAGTCAAACTGCCAATACTGCTAAACAGACAGCCGAATCTAACACTAACACTATTACAGAATTAAAAACTACTGTAAATAATATTTCTGTAGGTTCAATCAATTTAGCTAGCGGTTCAGAAACAGGGTTAAATAAACAGAACATGACTGGAACATGGTCAGACAATAAACAAATGACTTTATCGGATAAGGTCAGCTATAGAAATAAAATTTTTACTATTTCATTTTTGTTTACTGGTAAAATGACAAAATTCAATACAAATGCTTGGTTTGGCGTAGAAACAGCGATAACGTATGCAGATGGAGAGCAAGAATGGAAATCTGTACGCGCAGACTCGCAATTAAAGGTTAATGTGGATTATAAAGACGAGCCACTATCAGTTACATTCAGAACAAAAGACAAAGACGTAACTCAAATTAAATTCTACTATTCTGGGCGCAACATTGATGGGGGTTTAAACTCACATCACGCTAAATTTGAAGAAGGTAACATACGAACTACATGGCAACTTTCTAACGATGAAGTTACTTCTAAAGCAGATTTTACCCAAACAACTAATGAAATTCAGCAAACAGTAAATACGAACTCCAAAACAATCTCGAAAGTACAACAAGATCAAGGTACAATGCAAACAACTCTAAATGAAGTGAAGCAGACCACAAATTCGAATTCTCTTAGTATTAAAACGCTAACAGAAACACAAACAGATCAAGGAAAGCTCATTCAAGAAAACAAGAATGAAATTACACAAACAAAAGACTCATTAAGTTCAAAGATTTCGGAAAAGCAAATGAAAGCTTATGTAGGGGCACTTGGCAGTATAAATCAATTCTTCAACACAGAGTTTAAGAAAAAAACAGTTGATGCTAATGGCAATATAACAAATGAGGTTGCTAGTACCGATAAATGGACAGTAGCAGGAGTTGTATCAGGTGCTACAGTAACACCAGTAACAGACAGACGTCATGACGGTTATAACTCGGTCAGAATTGCAAATGCGGGGGTTACAACAAATAGCTGGACTGGTATTGCTCAAAGTATTGGAGCCTCACAAAATAGCGGTGACTACGTATTGTCTGCATGGGTCTATGTAGTAGATAAAAACTTATTAGACCAAGGAGCGTGCGTTAAGCTTCAATTCTTTAATGGTTCAACCGCATTAGGTTATGAGCAAACTGAAATAAAAGAGTTATTAGTTAATGGCTCCTGGATACTAGTTAGTGTAACCATTAAAGCGCCTGACGTTCCTGTAACTCGTTTGCAAGGAGATATATGGGTACGCCGTAATGGCACAATGTGGGTATCTCAACCGCAGCTACAGCAAGGAAAAGAACCATCTGTATACATGCAAAACCCAAAAGACATTACCAACTATAAAGAATTGGTTGACTTAGTTGCGGATAAGGTTGCTAAAAGTGACTTTGATACAGTAACTACAAATATGCAGACAGAAATCCGGCAGAATACCGAGGAAATAGGTTTTCGTGCTAAAGCGACTGAAGTGTACTCAAAGACGGATGCCGACAAAAAATTTGCTTATGTTTTGGAAATGGAAGCGGCTTTTAGTTTAACAAATCAAAATATTAATTCTAGGGTTAAAAAAGGCGATGTTATATCCCAGATTAATCAATCAGCTGAGGAAATTCTAATTCAGGGGTCCAGAATTAATCTTATAGGATATGTAACAGCTGAGCATATCAAAGGGAAAGTTTTAGAAGGAGTAACACTTAAAACGAGTGGAAACAGATTTGTTGAAATAAATAAGCAAGACATGAAGATTTTCGATGCAGATAAGCCACGTGGCTATATAGGATTTATGGAAACAAATGATGGAAGTATTCAACCTTCACTCGTCCTTGGTTCTGACAATATTAAATACAGGGGTACAGGATCGTTTTATATTTATCAAGTCATGCCGCGAATTAATGGAGTCGATCAACCTTCTAAAGCATATGCAAAATTTGGGATTTCTAAAGGGGAAAATGCAGAAGGAACTAATATTTGGTCAAACTATATTCAAATGCATAATGACGGTGGACATCTGAGCGTATATTCAGATGGACAATTTCGTTTTCAAAACTTGAATAATATTATTTTTGAATCTGAAGGATGGGCTCCAGGATATGGTTACTTCTCTGTAACTACAACTGAGCCGCATATTTTTACAAATAACTCGGGGCAGTTTACTTTCAAAAGAAAAGGCAGTGACTATAAAATACATTTCGTAAACGGCGCCACCGATCATGATTTAATCATGGGTAATGCAATGATAAGGTCAAGTTTTGTACAAGGTTATAACAATGGCTTACAGATTAAAGATATGATGGGTCAAGGATGGAAAGATATAGAATTAAGAACACTACGAGCGCAAGAAAATATAAATGCTAATGGCCAAATGTGGGCGAAAGCATTTAATCCTACATCAGCTAGAAATATGAAAGAAAATATAAAAGATATTCCTTTTTCAGCTCTTGATAAAATCATGAGTTTAGCTATCAAACAGTATAACTTCAAGGACGATATGTATGATCTGTATCAAATGCGTGTGAACAAGCCGGAAGAACAAACAGAACCATATACAACAAAAGAAATTGAAACTTATTTCGGCATGATTGCAGATGATACGGACGATGTATTTACCGATAAAGAGAAGCGTGCTATTAATTTATATAATACTGTTTCTCTTTTTATCGTAGCTTTCCAACAGCTGTATTATGAATTCATATTGTTAAAGGAGCAAGTTAAGCAGAATGCCGATGAGTTAAATGTAGTTAAAGAAGAAAATAAACAACTAAAAGAACAAGTTACTACATTAACAAGTCAAGTTACGGTACTTACAAGTAATGTGTCCATATTAACAGGTTTAGTTCAAAAATTAATAAATGAAAAACCAGAGCAGCTATAAGCTGGTCTTTTTTATTGTCTAAAAAGGGGTGATGGCGTTGGAGCAAAAAGAGTACGAACGTATTGCGAAATTAGAGGTGCATCTTCAAACAATGAACGCCGCAGTTAAACGAATCGAGGAAAAGCTAGACTACAATCAAAAAAATTATATGCAAAGGACTGAAGTTGATGAAATGTTCAAGTTCCGTGATCGAGAAATACGAGACTTAAAACTAGCGCAAGAAAAGTTGGAGAGTAACAAAAAAGCTCATATATCCATGTGGATTTCAGGACTGTCATTGGCAGTCCTTTTATTATTTAACATTTTAAATTTCTTTAAATGAGAGGGGGTGAGAGCATGGGGAACTTTGATGCAGCTTCAATTAGTCGCTATGTCGTATTAGTAATCGCTGTGATTAATAGTGTCTTAAATCTGATTGGATACCAAACGATTGATGACAAAATTACAAACGATTTAGTAGCCGTAATTACAGGAGCCTTTACTTTGTACGTGGCTTGGAAGAACAACTATTTGAGCAACAAAGGACTACAACAAAAAGATGTATTAGAAAAAAATAACTTACACTAAAAGGAGATGTTGAGTAATGGAAATCAGAAAAAAATTAGTTGACGCAAGTAAATATGGTACAAAGTGTCCATATACAATGAATCCAGAATTTATTACAGTTCATAATACGTATAATGATGCTACAGCAGAAAATGAAGTATCTTATATGATTCGCAATGATAATCAAGTCTCGTTTCACATTGCAGTAGATGATAAAGAAGCTGTACAAGGTATTCCCTTAGAACGTAACGCTTGGCATTGTGGTGATGGTGGCGGAAATGGTAATCGTAAATCTATCGGAGTTGAAATTTGCTACTCTTTAAGCGGTGGAGATAGATATTATAAGGCAGAAGATAATGCAGCTATCGTTGTAGCACAACTAATGAAACAGTACAATATTCCAATTAGTAAAGTTCGTACACACCAATCATGGAGTGGAAAGTATTGTCCTCATCGTATGCTTGATGAAGGGCGATGGAATAGCTTCATTGAAAGAGTACAAAATGCATATAACGGTGGAGGTAATAATATGAAATGGACAATGAAATCAGGCGGATTAGGAGTTAATTTAGCTCAAGAAATTATGGATAAACTCGCTGAATTCAAAGTGAAGGGGAACTTAGTTTATGAAGCAGATGGTATTTTCTATCTGCAATGTGAACCTGTTGACGACCGTAATAAATTAGGTGCTATCACATGGTATTTTAGAGATTATAAAGGATGGTATTGCGAAGTATATCAAGTGTAAGCTTAATAAAATAATAATTTGATTAAAAAAAGAGCCGTCCTATTGGGTGGCTCTTTTTTTCACTTTTATCAATCACTATATACGTTTTGTTTTTATTGATCCAACTTTATTATTCCATTTCTTATCAGTTCCATCAATATAGTACTCATTCAAATTAACAGTTAAGTAACTCGATTCATCTGTATTCTTAATTGTTATTTTCTTTCCTTCATAATCTTGATCTCTGTAGAGAGTCATAGAGGAGGATGGAGGCATTTTTATAGATGATATGCCAGCATTTCCTACAAAGTTTTTGGAACTACCAGGAGTTAGAGTGAAAAATTCCGTTCCCCTCAGATCACTTAAGTCATAGAAGGAGAATTCATATGATGCAATACTTCTATTTTCTGTAGAAAACTCAGATTTACTTGTTTGAGGACTAGCAGCACTTGCTTGTTCACTAAAACCAAAAAGGAAGCCGCCACTTAAAACTAATGATGTAACAGTTAAACTTTTTAGTACTTTCTTCATTTTTAATACACCTCCTATTTATTAACACAAATTCATCGTACAACTTCAATCTTTCTCTAGACTTTCATTTACCTTACAATAACCTTAAAAAATGTAAAAAGGCTGACAATAATTAGTCAGCCACATCAATAATTTCATCAAATTTAAATTCCGTATTTAAATTAAATGCATCTGTACAATGCACTGTATCAGTGTTTAAATCAATTCGTGTGACAGTTATGTACATATTGCTGATAAATCCGTCTCTATAAAAAGAAATAAGGATATCTTCCTGCCTCTGTGCAGAATCAATTAAAGCACGTTCAATCCGCTCTTTTGTATCTTGTGTAAGAATTGGTTTCGGCACTTTATTCAAATCGCTAATTATTTCTCGTATCACCTCGTATTGCTCCGGCATACTGGCAAAAGGCTGCCACTTCACCATACCTCTCCCGCGTAATTTTGGTGTTCCCCAGTTATGCTTTTCCATGATGATCCCCCGATTCGTATAATTTATATCTATTATATACGAACGAATGTTCTTTTTGAAGCGTAGGATTATTGCAATTCAAATGCTATGAATGTTGACTTTTCCACATCTAACATATTGCATGTGAAATTTAAATCTATTAGACTTAAAAGTAAATTATTAGAAATGGAGTGACATCATGGCAAAAAGTCAATTGCTGAAAGACACGGTAAGTGAACAAAGTAGTTTTGAAAATATTCTTTTAAGGTTGAAAGTTATATTATCTAATCTTGATAACGAATTGATAATGAGTTGGATAGAGGGGGAGCTTACAGGATATAAATTAGATGATAAATTACCTGATTATCGGGTGGTTACGGGGATTCCAATGGGAAAATTTATTGTAAATGGAAGTTTTGAATACACTGACTCGCAGGTGCCTTTAGGTCAAGTGTTAGAACCGGATATGATAAAGGATTTAGTGAGAATACCCATATTAGATACTATTAAGACACTTGAGGAAATATTATCTGGGGAAAATAAAGAAGATTATTGTTTAGTTGTACCAACTGAATTGTGTCATGGAATTTCAACACAGGAACTACAGATATTAGCAATGAAGATAAAATGTCCTTCTAATTTCATTAGTAAAGTAATATCTAATGTGAAATCTAAATTAGTAGATGTAATTATGGAACTAGAAAAACAATATGAAAATTTAGATGAATTAGATATAAAGTCTCAAGTGGAAGAGGATAAGCATAAAAAAGAAAAGGTTATTTTCAATATAGAAAACATTATTTTTGACGGATCAATAAAAATGGGGAATAACAATAAAATTAAGAGGTCTAAATTCTGGTCTTTTTTTGGAGGAGAAAAATGAGCATAAAAATCGGTGATAACAATAAAATAAAAAACTCTTCAATTGGACATCAACATAATACATCAGGTGGAGGCGGTAATAAAAAATTCTATGAGAGGCATCCTTGGATTTCTAGTGCGATTGTATCGCTCATTGTAGGAATTATTTTGTTATTTCCTTTTTGGGACAATGTAAAAGAATGGTTAAAATAGATATACATAACGAAAAAGAATCGGTCCTTAAACGCCGATTCTTTTTCGTTATGCTACTTCCACTCTACTAAAGTACGTTTCTTGCAACTTCCACAATCAAAATAACCATTTCCTTTTGTAATTCTTTGTTTGTGATTACAGTTAGGGCACTGGATTTCTTGCTTTTCAAATGCTGCATAAATAAAGCCTAATGAAAAAAGAAACAGTGGAACAACGAAAAATAACCCGACTATTGTGATACCTAAAAAAACAGAAAAAATGATACCAAAAATGCCGAAAACCAATGAAGTTTTACGGCCGAATTTTTCTTTTCCAGAACTCTTTTTTTGATCCACTTCAATGATAAACGTATTACCGTCTGCTGTTGTTTTTGTCTCCATATTTCTCCTCCTTTATTACTTTCAAATAAGTATATCAGAGTATTCTGAAATGTATTTACAAATAAAAACAGTACATTTATTTTATGTACTGTACAACGTCCTCAATACGGTAGGTTTTATCAACACCGTTTTCTTCAGCTAATTGGTTTAAAGCGTCCAGGATTGACTTTAATGTGTCAAAACGTACAAGACCAACCTCACCATTAACTAGATTACTAATAGTGGCTGGACGAACTTTTGATTCCACTGCTAACTTGTTTTTGGTAATCCCGATTTCCTCCATCGTTTCTCCTAAAGTGAATACCATAGAACTCATGGTAATACCTCCGTTCATTCCGATCATTTATTACTTTACATTTTACACAATTTACATATCAAAGTAAAACTTTTTTAGGGATACTATTGACGTATGACTCCTAGAGTTATATATTGATACTAACAAAGTTTTACTTGTGGAGTCATACTTTTGTGTAAATATGAAAGGTGGAACAGTATAGATGCAAAGAATAAGCGATTACTTCGGTTTAGAAACAAAATCTGATTGTATTTGGTTTTATGGTTTTTATACTGTAGCTTCGGTTTTATTCCTTATCAATATGCTTATAGCTCATGTGCTATAAGCTCTTTCTTTAACTAAATATCGGACAACCTCCATCCTCGTGACTATCCTTATTCGAAAAAACAGATATGCACGAGGTCTAGTTTCTTATTGTCTTTTTTAGGTAACTAAGAGGAGGATCCACAAGAGGAATGACCTAACACTCGTTAAACTTGAACAGGTTAGCTAAGCCAACGTCAGAAAGTTAAGCGTCCTAACGAATAACGTTTCCTTGTTTGCGTTGTTAGGAGTCTAGGCGAGTACGGCCATTAACGGTACGGCGGTTGCTTGGCGTGCTACGGCACGGGTAGCAGCTGATAATGAAAGAATTATAGGTTGCGAGTAATGAAGGATACGCCAGTAGTGCATTTCCTTTCCTGATTCTTTCTGCAGATAGGACAAGCTTTATCTGTAAAAAGTCAGCTGTGTAAGAAATTACAGCGTTTAAACAGGGTGTTACTATACGGATTCCTTAACCCGATAGACCATGATTGACAGAACGTCTACTTTACGACGCTTTTTATTTTTGAAGCGTTGTAAGGTAGTCATTCTCTGCCCTAGCCGTTGTCCTGTACCCTCATCCCATGATTGTATGCCGAACACAAAAGTCAAGTGTAAAAAGAAAAATAAAGATAAAGATAAAAACTTATTAAGGCTGGAGGGGGGAGGAATTACTCCTCGATGGTCCAGATCTCTTCGATTGGCTTACCGAGTTCCTTACAGATTAAATAGGCTGTATCGAATCTAGGTTTAGTACGATTACGAACAATTGCACTAAGGGTAGAGTCGTCAACTCCGATACGTTTTGCAAAATCACTCTGTTTAATATCAAGCTCTGCAAAGATTACCTTGAGTCTACATTTAAACTTCATATACGCTCACCTCAAGAATTTACTTTCTATATACAGAAATAAATTCCTTTATAAAAAGTACAAGCTAGAAAGAAAAAAATTGGTGTGGACGTGCAAAAATAATTCTCCAGGTCATATACCTATATCAAGACCACGAGGAATACCAAGTCGAACTAAGGACATCAAGAGGGGAAAGGTGAGGAACGATGAGACCTGGGTATAAGTATTTAAACCGTATGCAGCTGTATCCATCCCAAACTCTTTACAACATGTACACAGAAGCGGACGACAAAAATGAAGTACGTTGTGTGTACGATCACATTGCAAAACACGATATGCTACAACATCCTAACTACATCGATATTGTTGACTTATTAGGGGGAGAAGAGCCTTACGGTCCGTATAACGAAATAGGGATTCAAAATAGGATTGATGCATACTTAGAGAAATGTAAACAGTGGAGGGATGAGCGATGAGGTGGCAATATGATTACTTGAATGACACGCCGTATCTGTATCCTTCTAAAGAACTGAGAAGCATGTATAAAGAGTCCAGGGGTAAAGGTGAAGTAAACTCTATTCTAAAACATATGGAAAGACACGAGGTATCTAACAACAAAGAGTACCGCGGTTACTACAGCTTATCTAACGATATTATGGAAGATCTATACGGGGAAGAGGAAGAAATTCTTGAATGGGATGAAATGGTTAATCAATATCAACCGATTCTCACGTCAAAAGGATTACAACTAAAAAGAAAGAGGGATTCGATATGACACTTGCTGGGGAAGTTGTAGTAATTTGGACAGCGACAGGATTGTCTGTAGTGGCGATGAAGGCAGCTGAGAAAATGGGGATGAGTGTACCACAGTGGCTTCCACGTATGACGATGTATACAACTCTTACCGGCTCGTTTTTGTATCTTCTACGTTATGTGCTAATGGTGTTTCTTTGAAGGAATGGAACCTAGAATCATGGGACACTTTGTTATATAAGAAAAACAACTTGTATGTAAATCTTCCAGTTAAGAGCAACTATATCCTTTAAGGATATATAAGGAGTGAACCCCTATGCTTGAATTGTTATTAATACCTGCAGTTTCGCTTGGGTACGCTTTGCTAAATGATAGTTTAAAAGGTAAAGAGGATGATAGAAAGAAGATACAAGTATTCTTTGAAGTAAGTGGGATTGCAATTAGGAAGGATGAAAAATTACATTATCCGGTTTTTCTCGAAAGAAAAGAAGATGATCGTAGTACGACTTATGTATATAAACTTCCGTTAGGGATGCCATCTAAATTAATACAAAAGGTTGAGGATGTTGTAAGTGAAGGATTAAATAAGCCTGTACGTATCAAATACGATAACTACAAGATAATGATTCGGGTATTCAGTAAACGTATCCCCAAAAAGTGGTGTTGGAATGAAGGGCTAGTAAAAAAAGGTGAATGGCAAGTACCGATGGGGCAAAGCCTCGAGAAGTTAATTTATCATGACTTTGATAAAACTCCTCATATGGTACTAGGTGGTCTTACACGAATGGGGAAAACAGTATTTATGAAAGTACTACTTACTACTTTGATTGAGGCAAACCCTGAAAATGCTCACGTATATTTAATTGATTTAAAGGAAAAGGGATTAGAATTTAGTGAGTTTAGCGGCTTAAAGCAGGTGGTGGAAGTGGCTGACTCTGTAGAAAAAGCACATCATGTACTAAAACAAATAATGAAAAAAATCGAAGAGCGTGGAAAATTCATGAAGGAAAATGGTTACAAAAATATTGTTGAAACAAAAGAAAAAGATCGGTATTTCGTTATTGTTGACGAAGGTGCCGTGCTTGCTCCGGCCAAAGGATTACCACGTCATGTTAATAAGATCCGAGAAGAGTGTCAGTACATGCTTAGTTATATAGCGACTGTATCGGGCGGCTTAGGATTTCGTTTGATTTTAGCTACACAGTATCCTACAGTCACATCAATTCCATCAGTAGTAAAGCAGATGTCTGATGCGAAGTTAGGTTTTCGGCTACCAACATATAAGGCATCTGAGGTTGTTCTTGATGAATCGGGACTAGAAACATTGCCGTCCTTACCTGGTAGAGCTATTTATAAAACTGATCGACTAACTGAGCTGCAGGTACCGTTTATTAGCGATGAAATGATGTGGGAACATCTAAAACAATACGAGGTGAAAAAAGATGAACATCCAGACACATATCAAAATAAACCGTCAGATGACGATTCTGACCTCGATTAGAAAGCTGAAATTCGCAACACGTAGGCATCTAATGGCGGTGCACGATATGGGAGGGATTCGTAACGCGAATCGTATTTTAAAAGACCTCAGTCCTTATGTAAATAACACAGTGTACCAAAAAGAGTACGTGTATTATTTAAATAAAAAGGGCCGTGAACTGTTCGACGATACTGAGAAGATTGTACCAAATAGTCGACTAGCACACAGCTTAATGAGAAATGAAGCGTGGCTCTATCTGTTTTGTCCCGACGACTGGCAGATAGAAACACCTATACGTTATAAAGTAGATGATAAAAAGAAGACAATTATTCCTGATGTGAAGTTTCGAGATGAAGAAGGTACACTAAATGCTGTAGAAATAGATCGTACGCAAATGATGAATGTGAACGCTGAAAAAATGAGCAGGTATAGGGAGTTTTCACTATACTACAAAAATAAATATAACGGAAAAGTACCACTCATTCATTTCTTTACTATGACAGAATACAGACAAAAAAAGCTGGAGCAGCTTGCAGCTAAATATGATATCTATGCAAAAGTTTATGTGGTTTCAGGAATTTAAAGACTGATACAAGACTTTATATTTTTATAGGCAGAAGCATATCTTTATAACATAGTACATGCGCCTTTTCATAGAATGAGTATCTAAGAAAAAGGAGGGTGTACTATGTATAACAGTTTAAATACTTACAACCAATCCCCACAAGATAGACTTGAGTATGAACATGTATACCGACAATTTAAAGTGATATCAATTAGAGATGATGCAGGAAAATATGCTAATGCTGAAGGTGGTTGGCTTTTTACAAATAGAGATGCTGTAGGATCATGGGAAAGCTTTACGCTAATTCCAATTACTTGGGAGTCAGGAAATAAATATGCATTAAGGGCTGCAAATAATAATTTTGTATCAGCTGATTATGGTAGTGGTGGGGGCCTAGTGGCTAATAGAATATGGATTGGACCGCAGGAACAGTTCACTTTTCAACCTGTTAATATCGGGGGGAGGCGGAAATTTGTAATAATTTCATCGAACGGTAAGTATGTTAGTGCTGATCATAAAAAAAATAATCAATTAATCGCCGATAGAAACGCAGTGGGACCATGGGAACAATTTGATATATACGGACTTTAGAATGTAGAGTATGTTACAGTCTTAACCCCTTAGAACACTAACAGTAACAATACTTATATATTATTACTAATAATATACTCTATATATAATATATATTTATAAGTTATATATTTATATTATATATATATAAGGTATATTTTTTATAGAGGGGGTTCTTTTTCTTTTTTGTTTTTATTAGATGTTGTTGTGTATTGTTTACCCCCTCCTAAATTTTTGAGATTTATATATTTTTATTTTGACGACTGTAGAAAGTCGTCTTTTTATTTTGGTAATAGATTGCCATATGACTCCAGGAGTTATATAATGGTGTCATAATCATGATGGATGTGGGAGGGGGATATTAGTTGAAATATGCTGTATATGTACGTGTATCCACTGATAAAGATGAGCAAGTTTCGTCGATTCAAAATCAGATTGAAATCTGTAGATACTGGATTGAAAAAAATGGATTCGAGTGGGATGAAAATTCAATTTATAAAGATGAAGCTGTTTCTGGAACAGCATGGCTAGAAAGACGTGCGATGCAGTTGATCTTGGGGAAAGCTCGTAAAAAAGAATTAGATACTGTTGTTTTTAAATCTATTCATCGACTGGGAAGAGATTTGAGGGACGCATTAGAAATCAAGGAGATACTGTTAGGGCATGGTGTCCGACTGGTGACGATTGAAGAAGGTTATGACAGTTATTATGAAGGGAAAAATGATTTGAAGTTTGAGATGTATGCAATGTTTGCATCCCAATTACCTAAGACATTATCCGTTTCTATATCAGCAGCGCTAGCGGCTAAGGTAAGAAGGGGAGAGTACACTGGTGGGACAGTTCCGTATGGTTATAAAATTGTAGATAAGAAATATGTGATTAATCAGGAAGAAGCTGAAATTGTTCGGGAAATGTATGAATTATATGACAATGGATTAGGCTATTTGAGAATTTCTAATGCACTAAATGATGTTGGTAAGTATAAGAGATCTGGGAAATTGTGGACTTATTCGGCTGTGAAGCTAATAATTACGAATCCTATGTATAAAGGTGATTATGTAATGGGGAGGTCTACAGAGGTAAAAGTAGACGGAAGAAAAAAGCGGATTCAAGAGCCTAGAGAAAAGTGGGTAGTATTTGAAAATCATCATCCGGCTATAATTGAACGTTCGTTATGGGATAAAATAAATAACCCCAAAATAAATAAAAAAATAAAGCGGCGTGTAGCAGTAACGAATGAATTAAGAGGAATAGCACGTTGTATTCATTGTGGTTCACCGTTTGTTCTACACACTTACAAATACAAAAACAAAGAAGGTGAAGAGCTTAATTATGGTTATTTAACGTGCGGCACGTATAAGTTGACTGGTGGGCGTGGTTGCGTCAAACACTCCGGACTAAGGTATGAAAGATTGCGTTCTCTTGTGTTGCGAAAATTAAAGGAAAAAGAGAGAGATTTGGAAAAAGTATTTAAATTGAATGATAAAGATAAACATCAAGAAAAGCAGAAGAAATTAAGAAAAGAAAAGAAAGAATTAGAGATAAAAAGAGAGCGTTTATTAGATTTGTATTTAGATGGTGGATCTATCGATAAAGCAACTTTTACCAAACGAGATGCTAACTTTGCGAAAAATATAAAAGAAAAAGAGTTAGAAATTTTAAAATTGGATGACGTTAAAGCGTTAATAGTCGAGCAGCAGAAGGTAAAAGATGCATTTAAGTTGCTAGAGGATTCTGAAAATCTATATCCGGTTTTTAAGAAATTAATTGCACGAATAGACATAAGCCAAAATGGGGCGGTAGATATCCGATATAGATTTGAAGAATAGTAGTTATATTTTTGTCTATATAGGCTGTCGGTATCTGCATGGCGCATCACATATTTATGCGCTACAGCGATTGCTAAAACATCATCTAATAAGCCAATCCCAATAATAGCAGCTATATCTGGAATGAAATCGATTGTTAATACGTAATAAGATAAAGCGGCTAATATTATGAATTTTGCCTTAGTAGGTAATTCTTTCTTTTTCATTGTGTAGAATAAAATAATACTTTCATATACGCTAGATTTACCGAGGTTTACAGAGCTTTTTTTGAACTTTTTCCAAAGTGTCTGTTTCTCCATATGAACGCTCCTTTTACAAAAACATAGATTTTTTAAAAGGATGGACAAAGAAGTGAGAGATTAATCAATTTTATTGTTTTTCTTAATTATATATTTCCATAAAAATAGGGGATTACCTGTTTAAAATAATATAATGTGGATTATACAATGATTCACAGTGTTCCGTTACATAGTATATATATGTAAGATGTATGTGGATGATTTAGTTATTATTATGCATTTTATAAGCGGTATGGGGGAAGAAAAATGAAAATAATAGAACTGCCAATTGAATTCGAATTTAACGGGCAAAAACAATGTGTTTATCCAAGTTTAATTATAGTACATAATGAATTAACGTTAGTCGATACAGGATATCCAAGTTTTTTACCTTTAATTGAAAATGCAATATTAAAACATGGATATGAGATGAAAAACTTAAAAAATATAATTATTACTCATTATGATGATGATCATATAGGGTCTGTATACGATTTTAAAGTGAAATATCCTCAAATTAATGTTATTGCTAGTGAAATTGAATCTAACTATATTAGTGGTGATATAAAATCAGAGAGGTTAGTTCAAGCTGAAGAAATGTTAGAACGTATGCCAAATGAAGAAAAAGAATTTGGTAAATGGTTTATACAACAGTTAAAAAATATAAAACATATTTCCGTCGATGAAAAAGTGCATGATGGTCAAATGATTTTGAATAATGAATGTCAAATAGTAGCGACGCCAGGACATACTTCGGGGCATATTTCATTATATTTTCCGAATTTAGATTGTGTAATTACGGGAGATGCGGCTGTTCAAGAGAATCGTGAGTTAGTAATAGCTAATCCGAATTTTTGTTTGGATATAGAAAAAGCGAAACAGTCTTTAAACAGGATTAAAAGTTTTAAAGCAGCAGAGTATTATTGCTATCATGGAGGAAAGCTTACTGTATAAATTAATGAAAACCGGTCTTTCCTAAATCGAAAAGAGCGGTTTTTTAGTTCATATATTTTGCGATTTCAACCAAATCAGTAACATTATATTTCGGTAAAATTGAAATATATATGTAAAGAAGAATATATATAATTTGAGCAAGGGTATAGGGGGGAGAAGATGGGTTCGTTATTTGATGTAATAGCAAAATTAAGAAGTTCATTTTGTCTTCTACTAACATGGAAGCATTAATAAAATCTGAGAAAAAGCAAAAAGATTTTGTTCATCTAGTATAGGATGAATATAAAAAAAGAAGATAAGAATTTTTTTATTTTTCATATTTGGCGAAACAAATGGTACAATGAAAGCTAATGTGAAAAATAAGGAAAAGAAGTGGTCTATTTGAAAAACTTTTTAGAATTAGGAATTAGTGAAACTTTTAATCATACATTACGTGAAAATGGAATTACAGAAGCAACACCAATTCAAGAGAAGGCAATTCCTGTTATTATGTCAGGTAAAGATATTATTGGGCAGGCGAAAACAGGAACGGGTAAAACGTTAGCATTCGTGTTACCGATTTTAGAAAAAATCGATCCAGCGTCTAGTGATGTTCAGGCTTTAATTGTTGCACCAACAAGGGAACTAGCCCTGCAAATTACAACTGAAATTAAAAAAATGCTTGTTCAAAGAGAAGATATTAATGTACTAGCGATTTATGGTGGGCAAGATGTAGCACAACAATTGAGAAAATTAAAAGGTAATACACATATTGTTGTTGCAACACCAGGACGATTATTAGATCATATACGACGTGAAACAATTGATTTAAGTAATCTTTCAACGATTGTACTAGATGAAGCGGATCAAATGCTTTATTTTGGTTTCTTATATGATATTGAAGATATTTTAGATGAGACACCAGGTAGTAAACAAACGATGTTATTCTCAGCAACGATGCCAAAAGATATTAAAAAATTGGCGAAGCGTTATATGGATGAACCGCAAATGATTCAAGTACAAAGTGAAGAAGTAACGGTTGATACAATTGAGCAGCGTGTCATTGAGACGACAGACCGTGCAAAGCCAGATGCACTTCGTTTTGTTATGGATCGTGATCAGCCATTTTTAGCTGTTATTTTCTGTCGTACAAAGGTTAGAGCAAGTAAGCTTTATGATAATTTAAAAGGACTAGGTTATAATTGTGCTGAACTTCATGGTGATATACCTCAAGCGAAACGTGAAAGAGTTATGAAGAGTTTCCGCGAAGCTAAAATTCAGTACTTAATCGCAACGGATGTAGCAGCTCGTGGCCTTGATGTAGATGGTGTAACGCACGTATTTAACTATGATATCCCTGAAGATGTAGAAAGTTACATTCACCGCATTGGCCGAACAGGACGTGCAGGTGGATCAGGTCTTGCAATTACGTTCGTTGCAGCGAAAGATGAAAAACATTTAGAAGAAATTGAAAAAACGCTTGGTGCACCAATACAAAGAGAAATAATCGAACAACCGAAGATAAAACGTGTAGATGAAAATGGAAAACCGGTACCAAAGCCGGCTCCGAAGAAATCAGGTCAAAATCGTCAAAGAGATAGCCGCGAAGGTTCAAGAAGTGATTCAAGACGTGATTCCAGAAATAGCTCAAGAAGTGATTCAAGAAATAGTTCGAGAAATGAAAATAACCGATCATTTAATAAGCCAAGTAATAAAAAAGGTAGTACAAAGCAAGGTCAGCAAAGACGTGGTCGTTAAATAGTTATAATTGTAAAAGAGTCGCAAAATATTGTGGCTCTTTTTTTGTTTGTATACAACAAGGATGATGGCAAGAAAAAACAGAAATTTCATTCACCGTATTTGAAATTTATAAAGGAAATTTTATAGTCCAAAACCATTAGAGCAAGGGTATTACTATCATTCAGCAGAACACTTTGGTTAAAAGAAAAGGTATTGAAGCGAGCGAGTATTTTCATTATACATTCCGCAATTATTGAAATAGAACAAGAGAAGTTTATGAAGGATTAAACTCGTATTGGTGTACGATCGTTGGAAACTGGAAAACTAATTTGTTAGTTTTGATCGATGAGGAACTCGAGAAGCACCACTGCCATCCTTATGGGGAAATTGCTTACGACGACGATGAAGGTAATGTAGTGATAATATGCGAAATAAGAAAAAAGGACTAGCAGTCGTACCTGCCGTCCTTTAATAGGAGAAAAAGTAATCTTGTTTAGAACTACGCATAAACAGAAAATCTGCTTGTAATTAGTTTTACCCTAAATATACGTGTCTATACAAAAAAGGGATAAGTAAAAGATACTTATCCCCGGAAGGGAAATCCCAAGCACCAAAATGGCTCGTATTGGTCTGCAGGTTCAAAAGTAGTATATGTAAAACGAAAAATCTCATACAAAAAGCAGACAACGATTTTGGTTGTCTGCCAGTGAGTTCAATGAGTTAGCTAATTGTGATAATTTGCATCCCCATTGCGAGAAGAGTGAAGCTGCTAGTTCAAACAGCTTGTTGGTATTATTTTCGATTTCTTAAAAAATATACAGAGAAAGTAGATAAGTGAAGAACCTACCTGTTTTTGCTGTAACAAAAGAAAGAGGTATTAGCCGTGGACACGGCGGCTTGAAAATAGTATGTATTTTTATTTGGAAAATATTCACGGGGTGAAGAAACGTGGAATGTTTGATAAAGGTGTTTGTGAAATTAATCAGCTAATTAGTAAAACAAAATAGTTATTTGGAAGAAAAGGAAAATGAATATGAGATGAATTGAAGCTGTTGAAAAATTACTTGAAGTGATGAAAGAATGCTTTTGGAACGGAACATCTTTAAAGGGTGAAGCTAATGATTTTAATATTGTATCTTGGCTGATTGAAGAAGCGACGCGTAAAACAAAATAAAGATTTCATTTTGTAGCAATGGAGAATAGATATGTGTACTTATTGGGGGAAAGTAGATAAAGAGTTCTTTAAGAGGCAAGAACCGGAACAAAATAAAAGAGCGGCTAGCAAAAGCTAACTGCTCAATACAAGGAGATACAGAGAAGACTACTTTAAATGAATGTTGGCATACAGCCCACATTCAGTATTGACCGAATATTTATTTTAAATTCAATTTATTTAAAGTAAACATCCCAACAGATAAAATGGTTGCGCCTGCTACAGAACCTAGCCAGTCTCTCCAGCCTAATGTATTTAAAGATGCATCTGTTAAATCCGTAATTAAGAAGATAGCAAACATTAATACACCAAATGCTAAGCATCCCCAAAATGTTTGCAAATATTTAATCATCTTCTTTCGGAACTTGCTCATATAAATCACCCTTATTAATAATTTATATTTTTATAAATAAATTATCACATATACAAAAATTAAAAGTGCGAAATATGCAATATTACATATTGGAACTCAACAAAATACTCCATTGATAAGTACATAGATCGAACGGAGGCATCGTTCTTTTCCTAAAATGAAAGGTGACGATAAGAAACATGAGATACGTTTTAAACAAATTGAGCGGACGTTAAAAAATAAAAATCTATAAAGGAAATAGAATGTATGGTGTTGTATATGTACGATAATAGGAAACTTTTTGCAAACTAAACATATAATTTTAATAGACCGACAGTCGGTCTGATGGGAAGGAGAACTTGAATGCGAATTGTAAAGGAGTATGAGGAGCGTAGAAAGGAAATTTTAGAAACAGCTGAGCGTTTGTTTCTTACGAAAGGTTATACGAAAACAACCGTGAATGATATTTTAAAAGAAATTGGTATAGCAAAGGGGACGTTTTATCATTATTTTAAGTCGAAGGAGGAAGTAATGGATGAAATCATTATGAGGATTATTAAAGAGGATGTCACTAAGGCGAAAAGGATTGTCTCCAATCCCGATATCCCCGTTTTAGATAAGTTATTTAAAATTTTAATGGAACAATCACCAAAATCAGGAGATGTCAAAGAAAAAATGATTGAACAATTCCATCAACCAAATAATGCAGAAATGCATCAGAAAAGTTTAGTGCAATCCATTATACATTTATCTCCTGTATTAACGGAAGTTTTAGAGCAAGGAATAGAAGAAGGCATATTTTCTACTCCATACCCACAAGAAACAATTGAATTATTACTCTCTTCAGCACAAGTCATATTTGATGATGGTTTATTCCAGTGGAAACCGGAAGAAATGATGAGAAGAGCTAAGGCTTATATTAAAATGATGGAAGTATCTGTTGGAGCGAAAGAAGGGTCCTTTGATTATATGATCGAGGTTTTAATGAAACAGAAATAGCTTTTTTCTGTTTGGGTGTTATAGACCGGCAGTCGGTCTAGACTAAATGAAGGATGTGATGAAGATGCCAGCAAGTATTCAATCTTCCTTGAAAGATTTTCACTTAATGGTAAGTGGTCAAATTATTACTATTTTAGGTTCAACACTATTACGTTTTGCACTGTCTTTATATGTGCTAGATATAACAGGACGTGCCGATATATTTGCAGGGTTATATGCCATAACGAGTATCCCTTTTTTGTTAGCTCCTCTTGGCGGAGCGATAGCAGATCGTTTCAACCGCCGTAATGTAATGGTCATTTTGGATTTTATAAACGCTGCTATTGTATTAAGTTTTATAGTTTTGTTATTAACTGAATCGGTATCTATTTTATTGATTGGAGCAATTATGTTTTTACTAGCAGTCATTAGTGCAATGTACTCACCAGTTGTTATGGCAAGTATTCCGCAATTAGTTCCAGAGAAAAAGTTAGAACAAGCAAACGGTATCATAAATGGTGTGCAAGCATTATCTAATATAGTTGCACCTGTACTAGGAGGAATATTATATGGCATAATTGGTTTGAAAATGCTCGTAATAACAAGTTGTCTTGCTTTCTTTTTATCTGCAATTTTAGAAATGTTTATTACAATACCTTTTATAAAAAGAGCGCAAGAAAGCCATATCATACCGACAATTGTAAAAGATATGAAAAAAGGTTTTCTTTATGTTTTAAAGCAACCTTTTATTTTGAAGGCTATGTTACTTGCAGCTTTACTAAACTTAATTTTGACACCGTTATTTGTTGTTGGAGGACCTATTATGTTACGAGTAACTATGCAGAGTAGCGATACGATGTATGGAATTGGAATGGGATTAATTGATTTTGCAACCATATTAGGGGCATTGTCAATCGGTTTCTTTGCTAAAAAGTTACAGATGAAAACATTATATAATTGGATGCTTATCATAGCTTTATTAGTAATGCCAGTGGCACTATCAGTTACACCGTTTATTCTTAATTTAGGATACTATCCACCATTTATCCTCTTTATACTTTCTTCTCTTCTAATCGCAATGATTATGACAATTGTATCCATTTATGTGATTACTGTAGTCCAAAAGAAAACACCAAATGAAAATCTAGGAAAAGTGATGGCATTTATAACAGCGGTATCTCAATGTATGGCACCAATTGGGCAAGTCGTATATGGTTTTATGTTTGAAGGATTCAGTACGAAAATTTATTTACCTATATTTGCTATTAGTTTCATAATGATAATAATAGCGGTGGTGACGAAGAAAATATTAAGAAATGAAGGGAACTAGCTTCATATGCTTAGAGTATTAGCGAAACCCAATCCTAATCAATTCTTCATCATTTATTTCAATTACGAATCTATATTCTTTGTCTAATAGCCAGTAATAAAAACTGACTGCATCAACGTCAACTAGTGATTGGAATACTTTATCAAGATTTGTACTTACTACAGGGATTTCATAGTTATCCCGTATTATAAAAATCTGTTCGTCAAAATCTAGTTGGTTTGCTCTAATAAGGGAAATTAGTTGTTCTTTGTTCGAAGCTATGAATTGATTATCTATCTGTTCCCAATCTATTCTTCCCGAGACAATTATAGGAAATGAATTCATTAAAATAGTAGCAATCTGCTGGCTTTTTTCTTGGGAGAAAATGAGAGTTTCGTTTCCTAGGGATTCAAGGCATTCACTAAACAAAGGGTTTGTGTCATTGTTGTTTTTGGTTTTCAGTGCTCTTAACTTTTGTCGCAATTTCCATTGTCTTGACGATCTATCATCCATTTTTAACATTCCTTATACAATTATTTAAGAATGAGTATAGCATATAAGGGAAGTCTTTATGAAAAGGAACTTTTTAAATATAAATTAAACAAAAGCGTTATTTGAAAAAAAGCCTTTTAAGGAAAGATAAGAGGCCATCAAAAAATATAACAACATGAAAATTTTATATTATGTATATACAATTTAAAGAGTTAGTGGAAATAATAAAATGTATAAAATTCTTATAAAAAAGCCCTAGGATTAGGGGATCTAGGGCTTCCTCTGTTGGTATATCTCACACGACATTATAAAAAGAAAAGAACTTAATGAAGATAATACATGAATGTTTCGTAAATGTATCAAAAAAGTGAACAAAAACGTTATTTTATTAGAAAAATATGATTGTATGAAATATCATGTATGAAAGAAGAGGCGTTAGCAAAAATATACCTTAACGAAATCGACTTTATTTTTCAGCAAAGTATTCTTCTTAAGTGACTCATGTTGTAAAGGTAGCAGCGAAAACAGAAAGAGTTCTTTTTTTGCAGACTGAGAAATTGTTAGTGAAATACGGATGGGGAAATATGAACATGATTATTTGAAAGTACGGGAAGAGAAATTGCTAAAATGGCAAGATGTACTTGGATTTTAAAGAAAAAACTCCTATTGAATGTAGGAGTTTTTCTTTGTTTGAAAGTTCAAAAAGATATATAATAATTTTCTGACTATTAATTTGTGGAGGGGTATTAATGAAAAATGAAACGTTACACACACAAGAAGACATTTTAAAAATGCTTGATTCATTATTAAGACCTGCAGAACCATTTTGGAATGAATTTTATGAGAATAGAGAAAAGGATGTTCCGTTTTTTGGAAATGTCCCAGATGAGAACCTAGTTTCGTATATACAAAAAGAGAGAGTTTCAAAAGGGAAAGTATTAGAACTTGGGTGTGGTCCAGGTAGAAATGCCATTTATTTAGCGACTCAAGGATTTGATGTAACAGCAGTGGATTTATCTGTAGAAGGCATTAATTGGGCTAAAGAAAGGGCATTGGCAAAAGAGGTAGCAATTCATTTTATTTGTGATTCAATTTTTAATTTAGAGGTTCAAAACGAATTTGATTTTGTATACGATTCGGGCTGTTTGCATCACATTCCACCGCATAGAAGAATAAATTATGTGGATTTAATTAAAAACTCATTAAAATCGGGTGGTTATTTCGGATTAACATGTTTTGCGGCAGGTGATTTAGATGAGCGAAATGGATCGGAAATAACAGATTGGGACGTATATAGAGGGTGGAGTCTACAAGGTGGTCTTGCATACTCGGAAGAAAAGTTAAGAGAGATATTTAAAGAATTTGAGGTAATTGAGATTAGAAGAATGAAACAAATGAAACAACCGAAAGAAATGTTTGGAGAATCATTTCTTTGGACAGCATTATTTAAGAAGAAATAATAAAGTAGATAATTGACAAACTCATCGTTTTTATAGACAATATATTAAAAGGAACGTACGTTTGGTTTTGTTGGCGTATGTTTTACATAAATACATAACAAGGGGCTGTCTCCATATGAGTAACGCAAATCAAAAAATTACTACGTTTTTAATGTTTGAGGGCAAAGCTGAGGAAGCAATGAATTTTTATACGTCACTATTTGATCAATCAGAAATTGTAAGTATTTCTCGCTACGATGAAAATGGACCTGGTAAAGAGGGAACTGTAATTCATGCAACTTTTACGCTAAATGGCCAAGAGTTTATGTGTATTGATAGTTATGTAAATCATAATTTTACATTCACTCCAGCTATGTCTCTTTATGTAACTTGTGAGACAGAAGAAGAAATTGAAACGGTCTTTCATAAACTAGCGCAGGATGGAGCGATTCTTATGCCTTTAGGTTCTTATCCGTTTAGTAAAAAGTTTGGCTGGTTAAATGATAAGTATGGTGTATCTTGGCAGTTAACTCTTGCTGAATAAAAAAGAAAAAGCGTAGCTTATTTGTTTAATGGATTTAGTTAAAAGCTTGAAAAATGAAATAACATAAAAAAGCGTTCCAACTGTCAACAGATTTGGAATGCTTTTTTTATGTGGAAGTGAGTTGTTTAAAACTTACCAATTCTACGATTATTTTAAATGAATGGAATGGATGTATAATTTTTTGTCTTTTTAGAATTTTTAGCGATTATTAGCGTTTATCTGTTAATATAAATATAGACAACTATGTATGAACTATCAGGCGGGTTAATAGAAAAAGGAAAGCTTAAATAGTTAATAAGTTTACACTTAAAATGCAACTAGATCGTTAGGAGGAATAATTGTAATGGATACTACACAACAAAACAGTAATGCATGGGATAAGAAGGTGGAAGAAGGTTCTAGATACACGCAGTCTGTAAGTAGCGAGATTATTGAGAAAAGCAAATCAGGTGAATGGGAGATTACAGTCACTACGGAAAAATCAGTTCCTAGAGAATGGTTTCCAAAGTCATTAGATGGATTAAAGATACTTTGCTTAGCATCAGGTGGCGGACAACAAGCACCAGTTCTATCTGCTGCTGGAGCAGATGTAACAGTTACTGATATATCTAAGAAGCAATTGGAACAAGATGAAAAGGTAGCAAAACGGGATGGTTTAACTTTAAAAACCGTACAAGGAGATATGTCAGACCTTAGTGATTTTGAGGAAGAATATTTTGATATTGTTGTAAATCCTGTGTCTAATTTGTTTGTCAAAGATGTTCATCTTGTATGGAATGAAGTTTCTAGGGTTTTAAAGAATAAAGGTGTTCTTATTGCTGGATTTACAAATCCGTTACTATGGATTTTTGATGATAACCAAGAGCAAAAAGGTATTCTGGATGTTAAACATTCAATTCCTTCATCAACATTGGATTATTTACCAGAGGATGAAGTTCAAGATTACATCGATTCAAATCAAACAATAGAATATGCGCATACTTTAGAAGACCAAATCCAAGGCCAAATTGATGCTGGTTTTGCTATAACAGGTTTTTATGAGGATGATTTTGGTGGAACAAGGATATTGGATAAGCATATTAAAACATTTATTGCGACAAAAGCTATAAAATTAAAGATGGATTAAGAATTTTTGCTTGTCGCACGGGGCGTTAGTCGAAGAAGGCTCTTAAAATAGAAAAGGATGGTACTTTCCATCCTTTTCCTTATGTATTTTGAGTGTCGAAACTATTCTCAAAACAAGTTTTACACTACTAGTTGTATAATTAGGTTATGCTTTTATATTAAGAATTTTGCTGACCGAATCTTTTCCCGAGTTTAGCTAACAATTCAGGTTGATCGCTTTGGCTCATTATAACTTCAATAAAGATAAGTTGATTCTTATTAAAAATTATATTTGTTAAGACTTCTGCTAATTCTGCTTCATTTTCTACTTTAAATGTTAGACTTTTTTCTTCTGATCCAAATATCATTGATAGTTTATTGTAATCCCACATCTGTATGTCATTATAAGGTTGGTTTTGTCCGTGAATGGCACGTTCAACAGTGTATCCGTTGTTATTGATTAAAAATATAATCGGTTTTAAATTTTGACGTAGTATAGTTGATAACTCTTGGGCAGTTACTTGGAAAGAACCATCACCAATAATTAAAATGTTGCGCCGTGATAAAGTGGCGAGCTGTGTACCAAGTAGAGCGGGCAGTGTATATCCGATAGATCCCCATAACGGTTGTCCTACATATGCAGTGTCATTAGGTAGAGGGATAGCAGCACTACCAAAGAAAGGTGTTCCTTGCTCTACAATTAAGACGTCGTTTTCTTGTAAGAAATGGTACATTTGCTGCCAAAAACGTTTTTGTGTGACCATTTGTGCTTTTGGATTGAACTCTTCAGTAAAAGGTGATGATTCTAAAATAAATGGCTTAACGTCAAGGGTATCTTTATTACGATGCTCAATTGAATCACTTAAATGTTGTAAAACATCCTGCATTACAACTGGACCGTATTTTTTATCTATAATTTTCACAGTGTAGGGATGGATTTCTATAACTTGTTCTTTTGTAAAACCTTGTGTGAAGCCGCCTGTAATAGTATCAGTTAACTTCACACCAATACTAATAATACAATCAGATTCATCAATTCTTTTTCGCAAGTACGGAGAACTTACATCACCAGTATAAACACCTATAAATTGAGGGTGTTTTTCTGGGAATATTCCTTTTCCCATACTGAACGTCGCGATGGGAAACCCAGTTTTTTCTACGAATTGATGTAAACTTTCTTTAGCATGAAATCGATCTACTTCAAAATCAGCTAAAATAACAGGTTTTTTGGCACTATTTATTTTTGAAATGGCATGTAGAAGCATTTTATTTAATGCTTCTTTATTACTTAAAATAGGTTTATTTATAATAGGTTCTGTCGGTTTATTAATTGGTTTATTATACACATCAATCGGCAAATTAATATGAACAGGGCGTTTTTCATTCCAACATGCACGTAAAACACGGTCAATTTCCTCAGCAGCATGCTCAGGTGTTACATTTGTTTGTGCTATAGTGATTTCTCGATACATATTGGAAAAGTGATCGAACTTTCCATCTCCTAACGTATGATGGACGATTGCTCCATTTTCCATTACTTTTGTTGGTGGCGTACCTGTAATTTTTATAACTGGCACGTTTTCCGCATATGAGCCAGCAATACCGTTAATAGCGCTTAATTCTCCAACACCGAAAGTAGTAATAAGAGCGGCGATTCCTTTTATGCGAGCGTACCCATCTGCTGCATATGCAGCATTTAATTCATTACAATTGCCAATCCACTTTAAATTTTTATGTGCTACCACATCATCTAAAAAGGCAAGATTATAATCACCAGGAACCCCAAATATATGTTCAATTCCTAATTCGTGTAGTCTATCCAATAAATATGTACTTACAGTATATTGTTTTTTCAAATGAATCATCTCCTAATTATGCAATGAATGTTTCAATAGACTGAACAAGTTCTAATGCGTTGATTAAAATATTCATTACTAGATTGTGGTATAATTTACATACAGGGGGAAAGTAGATGACACAACATAAAGAAGAACAGATGAATGAGGCATTAGCATTATTTTATTTTGCATATAAAACATTTACTGAAAAGCCAGATGAAATTATAAAAGAATATGGCATTCAACGAGTACATCATCGAATTTTATTTTTTATCGCACGTTTTCCAGGGATAAGTGTAAATGAGTTATTATCACTATTAGAAATAAGTAAGCAAGCGCTCCACGGACCGCTACGTCAACTTGTGGAAAAGGGCTTAATTGAGAGTAATGAAGCTATGCATGATCGACGTGTGAAACAGTTGTCTTTAACAGAAAAAGGTACAGATTTAGAGAAAAAACTGAGTGATGTACAAAGACAACAAATGGGTGCTATTTTTTCAAAATTTGGTGAATCATGTGAGGACAATTGGCACCAAGTTATGAATGAAATGGCAAATAGCCGATCAGGTTTTAATGCTTGGATATCGAAACGTGAAATACCAGTCGATCAAAAATAATGAAAAAACTTCTGTTTTTATCGTTTGAAAAAGAACAAATTTTATCCATACATTTGGCAACTATCGATTGGTCATAGAGTGAATGGATAAAAAGATACATTACTAGATACTTTATACGTGTACGCAATGGAACAATAAAATTCACATTTCCGAAAGGGGAATTATAATGATAAAACTTGTACTTATTCGTCACGGACAAAGCTTATGGAATCTTGAAAATCGCTTTACTGGATGGACAGATGTTGATCTATCAGAGAATGGATTAAGTGAAGCGAGAGAAGCAGGAGCAATATTAAAGAAAAACGGATATACTTTTGATGTGGCTTATACATCTGTATTAAAACGCGCAATTCGGACGTTATGGATTGTACTTCATGAGATGGATCTTACTTGGGTTCCAATACATAAATCTTGGAAGCTAAATGAAAGACATTATGGTGCATTGCAAGGGCTGAATAAAGATGAAACTGCTCAAAAGTATGGTGAGGAGCAAGTTCATATTTGGAGAAGAAGTGTTGATGTAAGACCACCGGCTTTTACTGAAGACGATCCTCGATATGAAGCGACCGATCCAAGATATAAAACACTCAAAAAAGGTGAATTTCCATTAACTGAATGTTTAGAGGATACGGAGAAGAGAGTACTTGCTTATTGGCATTCAGAAATTGCGCCGACATTAAAAAGTGGTAATAAAGTAATTATTTCATCACACGGTAACGCAATTCGCTCGCTAGTAAAATATTTAGACAACCTTTCAAGTGATGGTGTAGTTTCATTAAATATTCCAACTAGCATTCCGCTTGTTTATGAATTAGACGAAAACTTACGTCCGATTCGTCATTATTATTTAAGTATGGATGGAGAAGTACCTGAAGGGGAAATTCCGAAACATATTTCTTTTTAATACGAAAAGTTGAAATGAATGCTTGTCTACATATACAATATAGACTCATGGTAAAGTGAAATTTTAATCAGTGGGGTCTTACTGCCCACAAATAGCAGGATAAAAGACGTGGTACCTTCTAATATATATGCGATGTAGCTAATTTTAGAAGCTTGTCCACGTCTTTTGTCATAAAGAGAGCAGCTTGCGCATGTAATGATATCGTGAGTAGTTTTTGAATGGAGGGTGATGTGATTAATGATCTCTAACATTCGAATTGGCTTATTTGTTTTAGCGATTGTCTTTGTAGTCCTTGTTTTCTTTTATTGGAAAAATGAAGAGTTGTACGAGGAGAAGAAGCAACGTATTAGAAAGACTTGGTATGGTTTGTTTATCATATCTGTCACCGTGTATTTCATGATAAAAGGAATCGATTTAACCCTCTGGAAAAATCTTTTAATGTTTACTGCAATGGTTATTTTTGTTGATATTGCGTTCATTTTAACGCCTAATATTTCAGAAATATGGGGTGCAAAATTTAGCGATATTGGCAAGACAGTTCAATCCATAAAACGATCATTAATTGCATCTAAAGCAAGAGGAGAAATATACACGACAATTATTCAAAATGTTAATCCAGCAGTATTCGGTACGATGGAATGGCATACGGAAGAGGAATATACAAAGAGCTTAAATGCATTTTTAGATTCATATGGGGAAAAGATTGGCGCGAAAATTGTTGTTTTTGAAGCTGCGAAGGAATTAAATACAAACTTTCGTGGTATTCGCTCACAATTTAGTATTATCGTCCCGTTAGAGCATATCGAGCAATTGAATGAGCAGAAAGCGGTGCAAGTAGAAAATGTCGGGATTATACCAGCAAAAATAGTAAGTGACGTTTTCATTGTTATTGATGGAAAGAAAAATAACCTGCAAGATCGGGATTTTGAAAATGTATATAATTTAACAATACATCATAGTTATTTTAGTAAATAAGGACAGAATCTTTTTCTGTCCTTTTCTTCTATACATAAATTAAAAACAAAATCCGACAAAGTTGAATAAAATTGGACAATCATTCCTACACTAGCATGTAGAGGTGATTGTAGTGGTAAAAGATTATGACAATGATTTTTTTAAAGAAGATAACGAAGATACAACAGATTTCTCTTTAATAAAAGGGGATACGTTGCAGCAAGTAGAAGAATTAGAAGAAGAATTAAAAAGAAAATCATAAGTGTACACTCTTTCTACATTTGCTATATAATATAAATAAAAGGTTGTATCTTTTTGAAAAGGGGGAGAAGAGATGGCTGAAGTCAATGTACAAAAGTCTTCGTTTTTTAAAGAAAAAAAAGAAGAATCCAATACAGATTTCTCTCTTGTGAAAGGTGCATTAACGGAGAATATAAATCGGTTAGAGAAACTGATGAATAATAGTAGTTCAAAATATATACAGGTGAAAAGAACAAAAGAAAATGCATAGAGCATTTTCTTTTGTTTTTTATTTAATAGTAAACTTATCTTTTACTTTTTTAGGTAAATCTGTTTTCTGAATCTCTTCATAGGACTTTACTTCAATTGATGATATTTCATTGTTGCTATTATCATCTTGATCTACATAAAGGCGTAAAAACGCGTCTTCATTTAATTTATGATTGTTTTCTTTTTTTGTACTTCTAAATGTAATTTGTTTTTTGACGCCATCTTCATCATATGCGGACAGCGTATAGTTTCGTAAGTTTCTATGATCTACTTTTTCGATAGTTCCTTCGCCTTTTATCTGCATGTAATATACATCTTTACCAATTCTATTTAGTGACGCTCTCTCACAGCCAATAGTAAAACTAAAAAATAATAAACATAGTGTAATAATTGCTAAAAACTTTTTCATTTTCTTTATCTCCTTTAATGTGTTTCTTTAAAAAGTATACGACTATTATTAAATGAGAAAAATCGATGTAGATTACAACGCCCTTACAATGTTGTAAGAGTGTTGTACATAAAATGAACAATAAAAGTTAAAAGAAAGATAAAATAATGAATCATGGTATAATGATATGAGACTTATATATTATTTTTTCATTTTGAGAGGAGCTTGAAAAATGTATTCTACTTTAGAACAATTAACAAAGCACCCTGTATTTTTTCATTTTGCAGAAATTTCAAAGATTCCTAGAGGATCAGGTAATGAAAAGGAAATTAGTGATTATTTAGTGGGCTTTGCAAAAGAGCGTAACTTAGAAGTCATTCAAGATGAAGCATTAAATGTCATTATTAAAAAAGAAGCAACAGCTGGTTATGAAAATGTACCAGCTATTATTATTCAAGGTCATATGGATATGGTTTGCGAAAAAAATCAAGCAACAGTACATGATTTTGAAAAAGATCCAATTGAATTACGAATCATTGGGGACATGTTATATGCAAATCAAACAACTTTAGGTGCTGATAATGGTATTGCAGTTGCGTATGCATTAGCTTTATTAGATTCAAAAGAAATTCCGCATCCAGCACTTGAAGTCGTTATCACTACTGAAGAAGAAACGACAATGGGCGGAGCTTTTGCTATTGATCCAAATCATTTTGAAGGAAAGATATTTATAAATATTGATTCTGAAGAAGATCATAAATTACTTGTAAGTAGTGCAGGTGGTGCGAAAGCTGTTGAAACAATTCAAGTAATTTGGGATGAAACGCCAGCGAATATGGATGCATACCGTATATATGTTGGTGGTCTAAAAGGCGGCCATTCTGGTATGGAAATTGATAAACAACGCGGTAATGCGAACAAAGTATTAGGACGAGTATTACGTGATTTATCAGTACATACGGAGTTTTACATAAGTGAAGTTCACGGCGGATTAAAAACGAATGCAATTCCGCGTGAAAGTGTAGCTACAATTTTAATTCGTACAGAAGATGTAGGACAAGTAGAAGAAAAACTAGAATCATGGACACGTGTATTACAAGAAGAAATGCGTGCTGTTGATCCAGATGTTCATGTTACACTGACAAAATTGGATGAAAAAGTTGAAAAAGTATTTGCTAAAGAGACACAAAAGCAGCTTATTTCATCATTATTCTTAATTCCAAATGGCATTCAAAGTATGAGCATGGATATTAAAGGTCTTGTAGAAAGTTCAACAAATTTAGGCGCTATTGAAACTTTGCAAGATGAAATTAAATTACGTAACGAAGTGCGAAGTTCTGTAAGTAGTTTAAAACAACATGTTGCAGAAGAAATCAAATATATTGCTGAATTAGTTGGTGCTACATTTGAAATAGAGTCAGAGTATCCAGAATGGCCATACAATCCAAACTCACAAATTCGTAATTTATTTGAGAAAGTACATCAAGAAAAATACAATAAAGAAATTGAAATCTTCGCTGTACATGCGGGGATTGAGTGTAGCGCATTCGTTCAAAAGATGCCTGAATTAGATGCAATTTCATTCGGACCAGACATTTTCAACGTCCACACTCCAGATGAACATATCAGTATCTCTTCTGTAGTGAATAACTGGGGATTCTTCATTGATGTAATGAAGGGTACGAAAGAATTAGCTAAGTAATAACGACGAAATAAAAAGGAGTCTATAAAAATTTATAGGCTCCTTTTTTGTATTGGAATTTATCCCACTATTTGCCGGGCAGCCCGATTGGTTCAACTAATAATCAGTGGGGGATGAATAAAACCACTACTGATTAAAGTTTCACTTTATGAGAAGTCATTTTTCGTTAGTATGTAATATTAAGCTTGAACAATTAATAAGGATGAATTGTTGATGTTTTTTAGTACTGATGAAGGGGTGGAGAAATGAAGGGAAGAAATCATTTTATTGTTTGTATGTTTTTATTGTTTTTCACATTTAGTTTTATTGGTGTTCAGAAAATAATAGCAGAAGAAGTTGAATTTTCAGGAACAACAGCTCCATTGAATGTAAATGTTAGAGAGGCAAAAAGTTTAAATGCAAATATTGTAGATGTGATTCCCGGAAATACAAAAGTATCTTTTAAAGGATGGGAGTATGGTGAAGCGGTTAAAGATTACTGGACAGGAAATTTAGATAATCGTTGGTTTTATTATTTTAAAGATGGAAAAAAAGTATATGTAACGTCAGCGTATATTAATGGAAATCCCCCAAGTACACCAACAGACCGTAAATTATCTGTACCTAACATATTACAAGAAAGATCAAATTGGTGTTGGGCAGGCACTTCGGTTTCAGTTTTAAATTATTTTGGGAAAACTCCTTCACAAGATCAGTACGTTAGGTATGTTAAGGGTGGATCATATAATAATCCTGCAACTTCACGTGAAATACAATATGGATTATCGGGATATGGTGTTAGCTCAGCTATAAGTTCTGGAGCAAAATCTTATGATTGGTTCAAAAGTCAAATTAATAGTAATCAGCCGATGATTGCACTCATTATGTGGCAAAATGGAGCTAACATCGGACACTTTCTAGTACTTGATGGATTTTATAAAGGGACAAATGGAACAGATTATATAACATACATGGACCCTTGGTATGGTGATCATTATAATCATAATTTCAGTACGTTCCATAACAATAATAATTTTTGGTGGAGTGAAACTGTTTATAATATCCATGCAAACTAATAATATTAAAAGCGGGGGTTCATAAATGGGAAAACTACTTAAGCTTGTGATACTGTGCATGTGCTTAATGACCGTTATTATTTTCGCTAGTAAAATTAGTTATGCATCAAAAAATAAAAGTGAATCAGTACAATCGATCGCATTAAAAGATTATCAATATAGTAAGGGAAGTTCTTCTGAAAATTTAAGTTTTGAAAAAATAACAACATCTCCATTTTCGTTACCAATCTATGAAACAATTCCAGCACAGCAAATTTTAAATAGCTCTGAATTTAAGAATTTACTATTACCAACAAATGAAAAGCTGTGGTTTATTATGAAGGGTGAGCAGCCAGAAGGACTAATTGTTGCGAATGATACTGAACCGATTCGAACGGGCGGAGAAAATAGAAGTAAAGATTTATATGGATTATATAAAGCAATAAAAAATAATACAAATGAAACAAAAGATATTAGTTATTTCGAATTTGAAGGGCAAGGAATATTGGTAGTAAATCAAAATAATGATCAAGAAATATACCTTAGTAAAGGTGCCGCTGCCATATTAAAACTTCCTGCTGGTCAAAAAGTATTGAGCAGTGAAGTAATACAGAAAATGAAAGAGAGAATTGTAACTGGTTTTGAATAGTGGTAATATCTGATTTTTTTTGTTTATACAAGGTTGAATAGGGAACAGGATCAATGGTAGCATTAGGGCATCTTTACTGTTTGAAACCTAATAGTGTATATAAAAAGGTTAGAGAAGTTAATTCTCTAACCTTTTTATATTAATGTCTGAAATTTAAAAAGTGATGGAGTAAACCAAATAATAAAAGTTTGTCTGCTCTTCTATTTTTATTTGCAATTTAAACTCGTTATATTCAGCTATCTATTGTACAACCTTTTTACATAGCTGAATTTTTTTATTTGAAAATAAGGGTGCATCTATAAAACCATAATGATAAACTAAAATACCTAATTCCACTCTAGAATTAATATGCCATTTTTCTTTAATATGATTAATTATCGTTGAAATTCTTCGAGGGGTAACATATATTTTTTTTGAAATTTCTGCATCTGTGTATCCTTTTGCTACATAAATAGCCACTTCTAACTCTCTTTCGGTCAACATTCTTTTCATAAAATACGCTCCTTCGAAATTATTTATATAAAAATCAAAAGAAACTATTAAAAGAAATAAAGGTGAAAAATCATATTTATTTTAATCCGGCTATTTGCGGGTAGTAAGACTCCGACCTCAAAATTTAGATGTGGCAAAGAAGTCGGACTCCCTGTAAAAGCCTGCCTGGGGTGGACTAATAATCAGTGGGGGTGAATAAAACGCACATTGATTATTAGTGAACCATATTTTAATAATTTCTCGTATTGTGATACAAGTTTGTAAAAGAAACTATAAATCCATATAATTAGTAATTGTAACTATATCAATTTTACATTACATTAAAAGTTGGAAAATATTCTTATACTCATAAAGTGTTACATTTGAGGGAGGAAAGATGGAATTCTACAATCTTGGTATTATTATTAAAGAACTTAGAAAGAAAAAAAACATGTCACAATCTGAATTATGTCATGGAATATGTTCACAAAGTCAAATTAGTAAGATAGAAAAAGGTATTATTTATCCATCTAGCATATTGTTGTATCAATTATCTGAAAGACTTGGTATTGATCCAAATTATATATTCGCACTAACCAAAAATAAAAAAATAAAATATATTGAAAATGTAAAATGTGTAATGAGAGATTGTGTAAAACAAAAACAATATAATGAGCTTTATGAAATAGTAAAAAAAGAGAAAAATGATAATAATCTCCAATCGAAAGAGGATAAACAATTTTTATTATGGCATGAAGCGATTGCTATATATTATGTAAATGGAGCAACAAGTAATGCTTTTGACATTTTAAATAGAGCACTAAAACAAACCTTAAGTAGTACTAACTTTTTATCAGAAAAAGAAATAAGCATAATGAATTCAATTGCTATAATACATGCAGAAAATGAAGAGTATGAGAAAAGTATAAATATATTAAAACAAAGTTTAATTAATTTTAATAAGATAGAATTTCCTAGAGAAAAAGAAATCAAATTAAGACTCATTCATACGTTAACAAAATGTTTACACCTTGCAAATCAATATGAAGAAGCAATAAAGTATAGTGAAATAGGTATAAAATTAGCCATAAATATGAATACTTTATACTTATTAGGTGAATTGTTTTTTGAAAAAGGTGCAATTTTATTGAAAGTTCAGCACTCTAATGAAGTTGGTTTAACAGACATAAAAAAAGCATTATTTATATTTGAACTAACTGAAAGAAAACAATATATAAAAATGATCAAGGAAAAATATATTAAAAATCAAGAATAAACAAGAAAGAATTTTAACATAAACTATTCCTAATTGTTATTTATTTCTAAAAAAAGTACTGTAATACGAACTATTCCTAATTGTTGTTTATTGCTAAAATGAATACCGTAATATTAGATAAATATAAAGGGTGGCATTTTATGAAATCAAGAGGAATTACTCGTAAAGCAGATAGTATGGGGCGTATTGTTATTCCAATGGAAATAAGACGGAGTTTAGGAATTGTAGAAAAAGATTCTCTTGAAATGTTTATAGAAGAGGATCAGATTATTTTACGAAAATATCAATCTCCAAGAGCTTGTGCACTTACAGGAGATATTTCAGACAGCAATATTTCGTTAGCGAATGGGAAGATTATCGTAAGTCCAAACGGGATGGAACTGTTAATAAAGAAGTTACAGCAATATCTTTTAAAGTAAAAGATAAGTAAGAACTTTAAAATAGAATATACTTGGAAAAAGTCCTCTATTCATTTGAAGTGCACCCCAATTGTTAGACACAGTCTAACAATTGGAGGTGCATTTTTTATGGCTAAATTTTCTTCAAAAGAAAAAATCCAAGCGGTGAAACGATATTTAGATGGTACAGAAAGTGGAAAAAC
>NZ_QXCO01000032.1:0-58627 GCF_003458115.1 Bacillus sp. ISO11
CCTTCATAGTTTGGTGATGATGGCAGAGAGGTCACACCCGTTCCCATACCGAACACGGAAGTTAAGCTCTCTAGCGCCGATGGTAGTTGGGACCTTGTCCCTGTGAGAGTAGGACGTCGCCAAGCAACTTTAAGACGAGTCAGAATGACTCGTCTTTTTTGTGTTTTCTTTTATAATCCATAGTAATTAAAAAAATGTGCTTAAATAATTACTATTTTGATTAAATGCAGGGGAATGTGGCTAGGATAGTGAATAAGCAAAAGAGTTGCAAATTTTATTAATACGTATATAATTAAAGTCAAAGATAGTCAAAGTCAATAAAGGTGGCGGATAAATGAGAAATATATCTGATATCATTGAGCAATATCTAAAGCAAGTTATTGACTTAAGTAATAATAATGTGATTGAAATCAAAAGAAATGAGATTGCGGATCGATTCGAGTGCGTACCATCTCAAATCAATTATGTAATCAATACCCGTTTTACATTAGAAAGAGGATTTGTAGTAGAAAGTAAACGTGGTGGAGGAGGTTACATTCGCATTATAAAAGTCAAACTGCATGATGATATAGACATTATTGATCAAATGCTTCATATGATTGATCATAGCGTTGCACAAGGGAATGCAGAGAGTATGATTATACGTTTATTAGAAGAGGGAATCATAACAGGCCGTGAAGCAAAACTAATGTTAAGTGTACTAGATCGTTCTGTATTATCAATGGATATTCCTTCTCGAGATGAACTTAGGGCTCGAATATTATGCGCAATGTTAAGAACACTGAAATATAAATAAATACAGCTTTTGTAAAAGAATGATAATTAAGATAGGGCAGTTAAATATTGTAGAAGTTTTCAAAAAGAGCATGTACTTTTATCTAAATGGATTAAGGAAAGAGGACAATCTAGTAATGTATGAAAAGTATCATGAGGTAGATCGTTCCTGTTGTAAAGGTGGGGATATTGATGACTTGTCAAAACTGTAATATAAGACCAGCAACTTTACATTATACAAAAGTAATCAACGAGAAGAAGGCGGAAGTTCATCTTTGTGAGCAATGTGCAGAGCAAAGTGGCTATACGTCTTTCTTTCAATCATCACAGTCTAACTTTTCATTTCATGATGTATTTGCTGGTTTATTACACGGTGAATCAACAATGTTTGGAGAAGGAAAAAACGGGTTTTCAAATACAAATACAATAAGATGTCCAGGTTGTAAGATGACATACGAACATTTTACAAAGGTGGGACGCCTTGGTTGTGCTTCTTGTTACGATACATTTAAAGGACACTTAAACCCATTGTTAAAACGACTTCATGGTGGACATACAGAACATTGTGGAAAAATTCCGGAACGAATGGAAGGAAATATCCACTTAAAGAAAGAATTAGATGAACTAAAACTTATTCTGAAACAATATGTACAGAATGAGGAGTTTGAGAAAGCTGCTGAGGTAAGAGATGAAATTCGAGGGCTTGAAACTCAGCTTAGTGAGCATAGAGAGGGGGAGTAGTTCTATGTCACTGGACAAAATTATGAATGAAGCGATTAGTCCATGGATGAAGGGGGATGGCCCTGATTCTGATATTGTTTTAAGTAGTCGAATTCGTTTGGCTCGTAATTTTAAGCAATATCAATTTTCTACTATGCAAAACGAAGAGGAAGCTCAAAAGGTTCAAGAATTATTTAAAAAGAAATTTATAAATAAAGCGGTAGAGCCCTTTGGGAAGTTTGGACTATTAAAAATGAATGAATTAACGCCTCTTCAAAGGAGAGTTTTAGTCGAAAAGCATTTAATTAGTCCAAATCTAGCAGGGACTGAATATGGAGCATGTCTGTTATCAGAAAGCGAACACATTAGTGTGATGCTTAATGAGGAAGACCACATTAGGATTCAGTGCCTATTTCCAGGACTACAGTTATCAAAGGCGCTTCAAAGCGCCAATCAAATAGATAATTGGATTGAGAAAGAGGTTGAATATGCTTTTGATGAATCACTTGGATATATTACGAGTTGTCCTACTAACGTTGGTACAGGATTAAGAGCTTCTGTAATGATTCATTTACCAGGGCTGGTTTTAACAAAAAGAATTAGCCGTATTATACAAGTAATTCAAAAATTAGGTTTAGTAGTAAGAGGAATATACGGTGAAGGTAGCGAAGCGTTAGGTAATATATTTCAAGTATCAAATCAAATGACGCTAGGGAAATCCGAAGAAGATATTATTGCAGATTTAAAGAGTGTCATGCAGCAAATTATACAACAAGAAAAATTGGCCAGAGAATTAATTGTACAAAATTCGAGTATTGAGCTTGAAGATAAGGTTTATCGTTCTTACGGTATACTAGCAAATAGTCGTTTAATTCAATCTGCAGAAGCGGCAACTTGCTTATCGGATGTACGACTTGGTATTGATCTAGGATATATAAAAGGTATATCGAGAAATATTTTGACTGAGCTAATGGTTCTTACGCAACCTGGTATTTTACAACAATACGCAGGAGGACCTTTAGGACCAGAAGAAAGAGATTATCGAAGAGCAACCTTAATCCGTGAGCGATTACGTATTGAAAAAAACTAAGCGCAAGTAGGAGGCGATTTCTATGATGTTTGGAAGATTTACAGAAAGAGCACAGAAAGTATTAGCTTTATCTCAAGAGGAAGCAATTCGCATTGGGCATAATAACATTGGAACAGAACATATTTTACTTGGGCTTGTACGCGAAGGTGAAGGAATTGCAGCAAAAGCGTTAATTGCTCTTGGATTGAGCCCGGAGAAAGTGCAAAAAGAGGTAGAAGCGTTAATTGGACGTGGAACAGAAGCTTCTCAAACTGTACATTATACACCTCGTGCTAAAAAAGTTATTGAATTGTCTATGGATGAAGCGCGTAAGCTAGGACATTCTTACGTTGGAACAGAACATATTTTACTTGGCTTAATCCGTGAAGGTGAAGGTGTAGCGGCACGTGTTTTAAATAATTTAGGCGTAAGCCTCAACAAAGCAAGACAACAAGTGTTACAACTTCTTGGAAGTAACGAAGCAAGTTCAGGTCACCAAGGTGGTTCATCGACAAATGCAAATACACCGACACTAGACAGTTTAGCGCGCGACTTAACAGTTGTTGCACGTGAGAATCGTTTGGATCCTGTTATTGGACGTAGTAAAGAAATTCAACGTGTAATTGAAGTGTTAAGCCGTAGAACAAAAAACAATCCAGTGTTAATTGGAGAGCCTGGTGTAGGTAAAACAGCAATTGCTGAAGGGTTAGCACAGCAAATCGTAAATAATGAAGTTCCTGAAACGTTAAGAGATAAGCGTGTTATGACACTAGATATGGGAACAGTGGTAGCTGGGACGAAATATCGTGGTGAGTTTGAAGATCGTTTAAAGAAAGTAATGGATGAAATACGTCAAGCAGGGAATATTATTCTATTTATTGATGAACTTCATACATTAATCGGTGCAGGTGGAGCAGAAGGTGCAATCGATGCATCAAATATTTTAAAACCATCTTTAGCACGCGGAGAATTACAATGTATTGGTGCGACAACTTTAGATGAGTATCGTAAATATATTGAAAAGGATGCAGCTTTAGAGAGACGTTTCCAGCCAATTCATGTTGATGAGCCGAGTCTAGAAGAATCAACTCAAATCTTGAAAGGTTTACGCGATCGTTATGAGGCCCATCACCGTGTGTCTATTACAGATGATGCAATTGATGCAGCTGTGAAACTTTCAGATCGTTATATTACAGATCGTTTCTTACCAGATAAAGCAATTGATTTAATTGATGAAGCTGCTTCAAAGGTTCGCTTACGTTCTTATACAACACCACCAAACTTAAAAGAGCTTGAAGTGAAGCTTGAGGAAATTCGAAAAGAAAAAGATGCGGCTGTACAAAGTCAAGAGTTTGAAAAGGCTGCTTCCTTACGTGATATGGAACAACGCTTACGTGAGAAATTGGAAGATACAAAGCGTCAGTGGAAAGAACAACAAGGAAAAGAAAATTCAGAGGTTACGGTAGAAGATATTGCAAATGTCGTTTCTACATGGACACGTATCCCTGTTTCTAAACTTGCACAAACAGAGACTGATAAATTATTAAACTTAGAATCCATTCTTCATGATCGTGTCATCGGCCAGGATGAAGCGGTAGTGGCTGTAGCGAAAGCTGTTCGTCGTGCAAGAGCAGGACTGAAAGATCCGAAACGTCCAATTGGTTCATTTATTTTCTTAGGACCAACAGGTGTAGGTAAAACAGAATTAGCAAGAGCGTTGGCAGAATCTATGTTCGGTGATGAGGATGCAATGATTCGCATTGATATGTCTGAGTATATGGAGAAACATTCAACTTCTCGCTTAGTTGGTTCTCCTCCAGGATATGTTGGGTATGAAGAAGGCGGACAATTAACAGAGAAGGTTCGTCGTAAGCCGTATTCAGTTGTCCTATTAGATGAAGTAGAGAAGGCGCATCCTGATGTATTTAATATTTTACTACAGGTATTGGAAGATGGTCGTTTAACTGATTCTAAAGGACGTACAGTTGACTTCCGTAATACGATTGTTATTATGACGTCTAACGTTGGTGCTGAGGCGTTAAAACGTAACAAACATCTTGGATTTAACGTACAAGATGAAAGCCGTGATTATTCGGATATGAAAGGTAAAGTAATGGATGAGCTGAAAAAGGCATTTCGTCCAGAATTCTTAAACCGTATTGATGAAATTATCGTATTCCATATGCTTGAGAAAAAACATATTCAAGAAATTGTGACTCTTATGGTAAATCAGTTAGTGAATCGCTTAAAAGAACAAGAAATTGAATTGCAATTAACAGAAGGGGCGATTGCAGCTATTGCTGATAAAGGGTTTGATCGTGAATATGGTGCTCGTCCACTACGTAGAGCAATTCAGAAGCATGTAGAAGATAGACTATCGGAAGAACTTTTAAAAGGTGCTATTGAGAAAGGACAAAAAGTTATCTTTGATGTAGAAGGGGAAACATTTGTCATTCATAGTGCTGAAAAGGTAAAATAAGTATAGACAAACTAAGAGGGCTACGAGATAGCCCTCTTTCTTGTACGAGAAGGTCAAATGTTTATAGATGAAAGCGAAGTGAAATATAAAAAGATATGGCTAAAAAGAAAACAAAATTCACATGTCAAGAGTGTGGTTATCAATCACCAAAATATATGGGTAAATGTCCAGGGTGTGGTCAATGGAATTCGCTTGTTGAAGAGATGGAACCCGTTGTATCATCCAGACGCCTAAATTATGCAAATGCAATTCAAACAGAAGTAACAAAACCAAGACGTCTTACAGAAGTAGAAACAAAGTCTGAGGCACGTATTGAAACAAAATTTCAGGAGTTTAACCGTGTACTAGGTGGCGGAATTGTAGATGGATCTTTAGTACTTATTGGTGGGGACCCTGGGATTGGAAAATCAACGTTATTATTACAGATTTCCTCGCAATTAGCAGATGCTTCATATGATGTATTGTATATATCAGGTGAGGAGTCAGCAAAGCAGATTAAACTTCGTGCAGATCGTTTACATGTAAATGGTAGTAATCTATTTGTTGTATCAGAGACAGATTTACAGCGTATTGCAGCACATATTGAAGAGATGAATCCTGCTTTTGTTGTTATTGATTCTATTCAAACGATACATTTACCTGAAGTGACATCAGCTCCTGGTAGTGTGGCGCAAGTACGTGAATGTACAGCAGAATTAATGAAACTTGCAAAAACAAAGGGAATCCCAATTTTCATCGTAGGACATGTGACAAAAGAAGGTGCAATTGCGGGGCCGCGTATGTTAGAACATATGGTCGATGCAGTTCTTTACTTTGAAGGAGATCGACACCATACATATCGTATTTTACGAGCTGTAAAGAATCGTTTTGGTTCTACGAATGAAATGGGTATCTTTGAAATGAAAGAACTTGGCCTTGCGGAAGTCTTAAATCCTTCTGAAATTTTCCTTGAGGAAAGACCAGTTGGAGTTGCAGGTTCAACAGTAGTTGCCTCAATGGAAGGAACAAGACCAGTTTTAGTAGAAATACAGGCATTAATTTCCCCTACTAGTTTTGGAAATCCTCGAAGAATGGCGACAGGAATTGATCATAATCGTGTCTCGCTTATTATGGCGGTACTAGAGAAAAGAACAGGTTTACTATTACAAAATCAAGATGCGTATTTAAAAGTAGCTGGTGGTTTGAAATTAGATGAACCGGCAATTGATTTAGCTGTTGCCTTAAGTATAGCTTCAAGTTTTAGAGATAAATCTACGGCACCAACTGATGCGGTAATAGGAGAAGTTGGATTAACTGGAGAAATAAGAAGAGTATCAAGAATCGAACAACGTGTACAAGAAGCAGCTAAATTAGGATTTCAACGTGCTATCATTCCTAGAAAAAATTTAGGGGGGTGGACAATTCCAGAGGGGATTGAGGTTGTAGGTGTTTCTAATTTAGGAGAAGCGCTTCGTTTGACATTAGGAGGCTAGGCTATGGAAGAAAATAAGCAACGTGTCAAAAGTATAATTAATATTTTACAGCTCGTGGCCCCGGGAACACCACTGCGCGAAGGGATAGATAATGTACTTCGTGCACAAACAGGGGGACTAATTGTTCTTGGGTATAATGAGCAGATTAAAAGCATTGTTGATGGTGGTTTTCATATTAATTGCGCATTCTCTCCTGCTAGTTTATATGAATTAGCAAAAATGGATGGAGCACTTATTTTAAATGAAACTGGAAGTAAAATTTTAATTGCAAACGCACAGTTAGTTCCGGATTCATCTATTGATTCTATTGAAACAGGTATGCGTCACCGAACAGCAGAGCGTGTAGCAAAGCAGACGGGCAGCCTTGTTGTGGCCATTTCACAAAGACGTAATGTAATTACGCTATATCAAGGGAACTTACGTTATACACTAAAAGATATAGGTGTCATTTTAACGAAGGCAAATCAAGCAATTCAAACGCTAGAAAAATATAAGGCTGTATGGAATGACGGCATTACGAATTTGGGTATTCTAGAATTTGAAGAGGTCGTTACAATGTCCGAGGTGGTTCACGTTTTACATAGTGTTGAAATGGTGCTGCGTATAAAAAATGAAATATTGAGCTATATTCATGAGCTAGGAACAGAAGGTAGGTTAATTCGTTTACAGCTTACAGAATTACTAGCTGATTTAGAGGCAGAGGCAGCATTGTTAATTAAAGATTATCACCAGGAGAAAACACAAGACCATCATCAAATCTTGAAAAAGTTACAAGATCTTGCAAATACACAACTTTTAGAGGATAGTGATTTAGTTAAATTACTTGGGTATCCAGGACAAACAAGTTTAGAAGAAAGTGTGACACCTAGAGGGTACCGAATCACAAGCAAGATTTCTCGTGTTCCGCCACTTATTATCGAGAATTTAATTAATCGATTTAAAACATTGCAAGGTGTTTGCCGAGCAACTATTAATGAATTGGATGATGTGGAAGGAATTGGAGAAGTGAGAGCGAAGAAAATACGAGAAGGTCTAAAAAGAATTCAAGAGCATCTCTATATGAGTAGACACAATTAAGAATATTACATTGATTCTATAATATAACGACACTAGAACATTTTTGGTATATGATATGATATATTGGTAAATAAAACTATTTACAAAAAAACACGTCCGCTTTTGCATTCGGCGTTTTGATTAGCGAAACAATGGTTAATAATGAGTAGGAGGTGGTTGGATGTTAAAACGGATTGTACAGCTCTTCTTTTTAGTGATCGGGGGAGCGTTAGGGATTTACTTAATCCCTAAAATTATTAATGTATTAGATATCGGTGCGGTTCCTTTGTTGGAAGGATCGTATGTTCGTGCAATTATTGGTGCAATTATTTTATTTTTAACAACATTTTGGCTTGTAGATTATATTGTTCAACTTATTAAGCATATTGAAGAGGCTCTTGTAAAGGCGCCTGTAGCAGATGTTTTATTTGGTACATTAGGATTAATCTCTGGTCTTATTGTTGCATATTTAATTTTGATACCAATTCGTGAATTTACAATTCCAGTTATTAGTACGGTGTTGCAAGTGTTCTTCACCCTTTTACTTGGATATTTAGGATTCCAAGTAGGATTTAAAAAGAGGAATGAATTGCTAGGATTATTTACATTACCCCAACGCGGAGGTAAAAAGAAAAACAATAGTGAGAATGAAGAGGTAGAGGTCGAAGCGGAAAAATCTACGACTCATTGGAAAATTCTCGATACGAGTGTAATTATTGATGGACGTATTGCAGATATTTGCCAAACAAAGTTTTTAGAAGGAACAATCGTCATTCCACAATTCGTATTAGAAGAGCTTCAGCATATTGCCGATTCTTCAGATGCTTTAAAGCGTAATCGTGGCCGCAGAGGGCTAGACATTTTAAATCGTATTCAAAAGGAGATGCCAATTCCGGTAGAAATTTATGAAGGCGATTTCGATGATATCCAAGAAGTAGATAGCAAGCTTGTAAAGTTGGCAAAAATCACTGGTGGAACTGTAGTAACAAACGATTTCAATTTAAACAAAGTTTCTGAATTACAAGGGGTTACGGTGTTAAACATTAATGATTTAGCTAATGCGATTAAACCAGTCGTACTCCCTGGTGAAGAATTAAGTGTTTATGTTGTGAAAGATGGTAAAGAACAGAATCAAGGTGTTGCATACTTAGATGATGGTACGATGATTGTAGTAGAAGATGGTAGAGAGTATGTGGGTTCACAACTTGACGTACTTGTTACTAGCGTATTACAAACATCGGCTGGTCGTATGATTTTCGCAAAACGTAAATTGCTAGAAAAAGCATTATAAGTAGAGGATTATTAATATGTATACATTAATTATTCCGGCAGCGGGCCAAGGGAAACGAATGGGTGCTGGTAAAAATAAGTTATTTTTACTTATAGATGAAGTACCAATTATTGTGCACACATTGCGTGCTTTTGAAAAAGATAAAGCGTGCAAAAGTATTATTATGGCAATTAACGAAGAAGAACGCCCGTATTTTGAAGAGTTGATGCAGAAGTACCAGATTGAAAAGCAGGTACAATTTATTCAGGGTGGAGCCGAAAGACAAGATAGCGTATATAACGCACTTCAGTATGCGAGTGGTGTCGAATATGTTCTTGTTCATGACGGGGCGCGCCCGTTCGTAACGAATAAAGTGATTCGCGATGTATTAACTGCAGCAGAAAAATATGGAGCTTCCATTTGTGCAGTGCCAGTAAAAGATACTGTTAAGAAAGTAGAGCAGGGTGTTGTTGTAGAAACGGTAGAGCGGTCTCAACTTAACGCTGTACAAACACCACAAGGATTCTCTGTTTCTCTTTTGCTAGAAGCTCATAGAAGCGCAAAGCAAAGTTGTTTTCTTGGCACAGATGATGCAAGTCTCGTAGAACGCGTTGGGAAGCAAGTTGGTGTAGTGGAGGGGAGTTACTATAATATTAAAGTGACGACTCCGGAAGATCTACTAATTGCTGAAAGTTTCCTTCGTGTTCAGAAGAAATAACGTTGATGATGTGTTAATAAAGAAAAGCTCGGCAACAGCCGGGCTTTTCTTTATAAGGATAGCGATATAATATAGAGTCATAAAGCTCAGTAGTTTAGCTTAAGGAGGAAGTAAGGATGTTTCGAATTGGACAAGGTTTTGATGTACATGAATTTGCGGAAGGGCGTCCGTTGATTATCGGTGGAATTACAATTCCACACGAGAAAGGATTAATTGGTCATTCAGATGCAGATGTATTGTTACATACGATTGCTGATGCATGTTTAGGTGCGATTGCAGCAGGAGATATCGGAAAGCATTTTCCTGATACAGACCCAGCTTTTAAAGATGCAGATTCAGCTGTATTGTTACAAAAAGTTTGGGAATTTGTGCGTGAACAAGGTTACGAGTTAGGAAATTTAGATTGTACAATTATTGCTCAAAAACCAAAAATGGCACCACATATTGAGAGCATGCGTAAGCGCATTAGTGAACTGTTAGAAACGTCTATCAATAACATTAATGTAAAGGCAACAACAACAGAAAAATTAGGATTTACAGGTAGAGAAGAAGGGATTGCTTCTCAAGCGGTTGTTTTATTACAGAAAAAATAATGGTTTTTAATTCGTAAGATGGATAATCACATTTTTTTGGTGTACAATTATAGAATGTGTTGACATTAAGAATGGAAGGTGTACCAATTATGGAAAAGCAAGTGAGAGTGCGCTACGCGCCAAGTCCAACAGGACACTTACATATCGGAAATGCGCGTACGGCATTATTTAATTATTTATTTGCTCGTCATTTAGATGGCAAATTTATTATTCGTATTGAAGATACTGATGTAAAACGTAACGTGGCTGGTGGAGAAGAAAGCCAATTAAAATACTTGAAATGGCTCGGTATGGACTGGGATGAAGGTGTTGATGTTGGTGGTGAATTTGGACCATATCGCCAAACAGAGCGTTTAGATATTTATAAAAAATTATATGAAGATTTATTAGAGCGTGGTCTAGCTTATAAATGTTATATGACAGAAGAAGAGCTAGAAGCAGAGCGTGAAGGACAAATCGCTCGCGGTGAAACACCTCGTTACGCAGGTAACCACCGTGAATTAACTGAAGAACAAGTGAAAGAATTTGAAGCTGAGGGACGTATTCCAAGTATTCGTTTCCGTGTACCAGCTGATCGTGACTACACATTCAAAGATATTGTAAAAGATGAAGTTGCGTTCCATTCAAATGATTTCGGTGATTTTGTTATTGTGAAAAAAGATGGAATTCCAACTTATAACTTTGCAGTAGCAGTAGATGATCATCTAATGGAAATTACACATGTACTTCGTGGTGATGATCATATTTCAAATACACCGAAACAAATGATGATTTATGAAGCTTTCGGCTGGGATATTCCACAATTCGGTCATATGACTCTAATTGTTAATGAAAGTCGTAAAAAGTTAAGTAAGCGTGATGAATCTATTATTCAATTTATTGAGCAATATAAAGAGCTTGGGTATCTTCCAGAAGCAATCTTTAACTTTATTGCACTACTAGGTTGGTCTCCGGTAGGAGAAGAAGAAATCTTCTCTAAAGATGAGTTTATCAAAATGTTCGATGCAGCTCGTTTATCAAAATCACCTGCATTATTTGATTCTCAAAAACTAAAATGGATGAACAACCAGTATATGAAAAAGCAAGATTTAGATACGGTTGTAGAGTTAAGCTTACCGCATTTAGTGAAAGCTGGACGTGTGGGAGAAACTTTAAGCGAACAAGACCAAGCTTGGATTCGTGATGTAATTGCTTTATACCATGAACAAATGAGTTTTGGAGCTGAAATTGTAGAGCTTTCTGAAATGTTCTTTAAAGATCATGTTGATTATGAAGAAGAAGGACAAGAAGTATTAAATGGTGAACAAGTACCTGAAGTACTTCGTGCATTTGCTGGTCAAATAGAAGCTCTAGAAGCAATGGAGCCAGCAGCAATTAAGGCAGCGATTAAAGCAGTTCAAAAGGAAACAGGACATAAAGGTAAAAATTTATTTATGCCAATCCGTGTTGCAACTACAGGACAAACGCATGGTCCAGAGCTTCCGAATGCTATTGCACTTCTTGGAAAAGAAAAAGTTTTAAATCGTCTTCAAAAAGTAATTGGTTAACATTTTCTAGGTTTAGAAATATAATAAGTATACCTAAAACCTAATAAGGAAAAGCGACGAGAAGGAGAAGTAGAAAATCAGGCTTTTTACAGAGAGAACCACCTTTAGGCTGGGAGTGGTTTATAAGCGGATTTTTGAAATGCCCCTTCGAGTCTTCTGCTGAACAGCGAATTGCTTCGTGGGATGTCTTAGGCCGCAAAGTAAGCAGGAGCGGTGTACACCGTTATCATGGATGAGTTTGAGGCTTTTTTAAGCCTAAACAGAGTGGAACCGCGCTTAAAAGGCGTCTCTGTCAATATGACAGAGACGCCTTTTTTTTATACCGTGTAAATAGGTATGAATATAGAATTTATCTCCTTATATAAAGAATTAGGGGAGAAGTGATGAGTTAGGGGAGTTAGTTCGTTCGACAAAAAAGCAGCCCATAAAGGGGAGGGAACACCGATGTTTAAGAGGCTTCGGGAAGATATTGAAGTCGTTTTTGAACAGGATCCAGCGGCAAGAGGTTATTTCGAAGTCATTTTAACTTACTCTGGATTACATGCAGTTTGGGCCCATCGAATTGCACATGCTTTTTATAAAAGAAATTTTTTCTTTCTTGCACGTTTTGTTTCACAAGTGAGCCGCTTTTTTACTGGCATTGAGATCCATCCAGGAGCAACTATTGGTCGACGCTTTTTTATAGATCATGGAATGGGAGTTGTAATTGGAGAAACTTGTGAAATTGGTGATAATGTAACGATTTATCAAGGGGTTACATTAGGTGGTACAGGAAAAGAAAAAGGGAAGAGGCACCCAACAATTCAGGATAATGTATTAATTGCGACGGGTGCTAAAGTTCTTGGGTCTATTACTGTGGGAGAGAATTCTAAAATCGGAGCAGGGTCTGTCGTATTAAAAGAAGTTCCTGCACATTCTACAGTTGTAGGTATACCTGGCCGTGTCGTTATTCAAAATGGAGTAAAGATTGGTCAAGAATTAAATCACTCTGACCTTCCAGATCCGATTTTTGATAAATTAAAGGCTATGGAAGTAGAACTTGATAAATTGAAGAAACAATTGGAATTAAAGGTAGAAAGGAAGGATAAAAATGACTATTCACATTTATAATACGTTAACACGTCAAAAAGAAGAGTTTGTTCCATTAGAAGAAAATAAGGTAAAGATGTATGTATGCGGACCTACAGTTTATAACTACATTCATATTGGGAATGCAAGACCTCCTATGGTATTCGATACAGTGCGTCGTTATTTAGAATACAAAGGATACGATGTGCAATATGTATCTAACTTTACGGACGTAGATGATAAATTAATTAAAGCGGCAAATGAATTAGGTGAAGATGTACCAACGATTGCTGATCGTTTTGTTGAAGCGTACTTTGAAGATGTAACAGCACTAGGTTGCAAACACGCAACAGTTCATCCTCGTGTAACAGAAAATATGGATATCATTATTGAATTTATTCAAGAACTTGTGAATAAAGGGTATGCATATGAATCAGAGGGTGATGTGTACTTTAAGACGAAGGAATTCGAAGGTTACGGTAAATTATCACATCAACCAATCGCAGATTTACGTCACGGTGCTCGTATTGAGGTAGGGGAAAAGAAACAAGACCCTCTTGATTTTGCTTTATGGAAAGCTGCGAAAGAAGGAGAAATCTTCTGGGAAAGCCCTTGGGGGCAAGGACGTCCAGGATGGCATATTGAATGCTCAGCAATGGCGCGTAAGTACTTAGGGGATACAATTGACATTCATGCTGGTGGGCAAGACTTGGCGTTCCCGCATCATGAAAATGAAATTGCGCAGTCAGAGGCATTGACTGGAAAAACGTTTGCACGTTACTGGATGCATAATGGATATATTAATATTAACAATGAGAAGATGTCTAAATCGCTGGGTAACTTTATTTTAGTTCACGATATTATTAAGCAATACGACCCGCAGTTAATTAGATTCTTTATGTTATCAGTACACTATCGTCACCCGATTAACTTTAGTGAAGAGTTATTACAAAGTACGAATAATGGACTGGAAAGAATTAAAACAGCTTATGGAAACTTAAAGCATCGTATGGAGAGTAGTACGGATTTAACGGACCATAATGAGAAATGGTTAGCTGAAATAGAGAAATTCCAGACTGCATTTGAAGAGGCAATGAATGATGACTTTAACACTGCAAATGCAATTACCGAATTATACAACGTAGCAAATCATGCAAATCAATATTTACTTGAAGAACATACATCTAAAGTTGTGATTGAAGCATACGTAAAACAACTGGAAACGTTATTTGATATTTTAGGATTAGAATTATCAAAAGAAGAATTACTGGATGAAGAAATTGAAGAGCTTATCCAAAAGCGCATTGAAGCTCGTAAAAATCGCGATTTCGCATTGTCTGATCAAATTCGTGACGATTTAAAAGAACGTAATATTATTTTAGAAGATACCGCTCAAGGTACAAGATGGAAAAGAGGATAAGGATGATTGATGCAAAGCAATTAAACAGCTTGGCGTTAGCGTATATGGGTGATGCGGTATATGAACAATATATCCGCTATCACCTCCTTCAAAAAGGAAAAGTTCGCCCTAATCAATTACATCGCTTAGGGACGAGCTTTGTTTCAGCAAAAGCACAGGCGAAAGTTGTTTATCATTTATTAGAGACGGCATTTTTGACAGAGGAAGAAGAGGCGGTATTAAGAAGAGGGCGTAATGCAAATTCAGGTACAGTTCCGAAAAATACGGATGTACAAACATATCGACATAGTACAGCCTTTGAAGCACTAATTGGTTATCATCATTTATTAAATAATCGTGAAAGATTAGACGAAATTGTATATAAGGCAATTGCAGTTTTAGAAGAAAAGGAAGGGGGCACATCATCATGACTAGTGAATATATTATCGGACGTAACCCTGTAATTGAAGCGTTAAGATCAGGGAGAGATATTAATAAAATTTGGATCGCAGAAGGTGCTGCCAAAGGACAAGTACAAATTGTACTAGCGTTAGCGAAAGAAAATAAGATTATTTTACAACATGCACCAAAGAAAAAGTTAGATCAATTAGTTGAGGGTAATCATCAAGGTGTAATTGCTCAAGTAGCTGCATATCAGTATGCAGAGTTAGAAGATTTATTCAAAGTGGCAGAAAAACGTAATGAAGATCCGTTCTTCTTGATTTTAGATGAGATTGAAGATCCGCATAACCTAGGTTCTATTATGCGTACTGCTGATGCAACAGGAGCTCATGGAATTATTATTCCGAAGAGAAGAGCTGTGGGACTTACCGCATCAGTTGCGAAAGCATCAACAGGAGCGATTGAATACATTCCTGTTGCGCGCGTAACAAACTTATCTCGTACAATTGATGAATTAAAAGAGCGTGGACTTTGGATTGCTGGTACAGATGCCAAAGGGAAAACGGATTACCGTAATTTAGATGGTACAATGCCGATTGGATTAGTAATTGGTAGTGAAGGAAAAGGTATGAGTCGTATTATTGGTGAAAAGTGTGATTTCTTAATCACTCTACCGATGGTTGGTAAAGTTACATCCTTAAATGCTTCAGTAGCCGCAAGTTTGTTAATGTATGAGGTATATCGTAAACGTCACGAAATTGGTAAATAAAAAATGAACGATATTTTAATCGTTGACGGCTACAACATTATCGGAGCTTGGGGAGATTTGAAGAAACTGCGGGATGTAGATTTACAATCATCAAGAGATGCGCTTATTGATAAGATGGCGGATTATCAAGGTTATACAGGCACAAAAGTGATGATAGTCTTTGATGCCTATACAGTCCATGGTATTGAAAAAAAGATGAAACAATCTCGTGTAGAAGTAATATTCACACGAAAGAATCAAACTGCAGACGAAAAGATAGAGCAACTTGCGATAGAGCTTAGAAATATAAATACACAAATATATGTTGCGACTTCTGATTATACAGAACAATGGGTTATATTTGCGCAAGGTGCCCTTCGAAAATCTGCGCGTGAATTAGAGTTGGAAGTACAAGCAATGGAACAACAAGTAAGAAGGCGTACAAAAGACGCGAAAGAACAGCAGCCCGCCATGCGAAAGATATTTAGTAAGGATATTACAGAAAAATTAGAAAAATTAAGAAGAGGAGAGCGTTGAAGCATTGACGCTCTTTATCTTTTTACTGTATAATATTGCTAAATAAATAGCGGTCGGAGGGATCAAGGTGGAAGCAGGCTTCGTAAGTATAGGCGACGTTACATTTCGTGATTTAGAGGATGAGGCAATCGTTGAGTTAGTTCGAAAAGGTAATACTGACGCTCTAGAATATTTAATTCACAAGTATAAGAACTTTGTTCGTGCGAAATCAAGATCTTACTTTTTAGTGGGTGCCGATCGAGAAGACATTGTTCAAGAAGGTATGATAGGGTTGTTTAAAGCAATTCGTGATTATAAAGAGGACAAGCTGTCTTCATTCAAAGCATTTGCTGAACTATGTATCACTCGACAAATTATTACCGCTATTAAAACGGCAACAAGACAAAAACATATTCCTTTAAATTCGTATGTGTCTTTAGATAAGCCGATTTACGATGAGGAATCTGATCGAACGTTATTGGATGTTATTTCTGAAGCGAAGGTGACTGATCCTGAAGAGATGATCATTAGCCAGGAAGAATATACAGACATAGAATCAAAAATATCTGAATTATTAAGCGATTTAGAAAGAAAAGTGCTTTCTTTATATTTAGATGGTCGTTCTTATCAAGAGATTTCAGAACAGTTAAACAGGCATGTGAAATCTATTGATAACGCTTTACAAAGAGTAAAGAGGAAATTGGAACGATATATGGAAATGAGAGAAAGTACAACTTTAAATTCATAAGAAGTAACAAGTGCTGCAGGTGTAAAATAAATCACCTGTTTTCTTTTGTAGAGAGTACAAAATGCATGTCATTGACATTGTCTTTTATTGTATGATACATTTTTAGGGACATAATGTTACAAGGTTGGTGTAACTAATGAGGAAAAAAGTTGTACTCTCATGTGAAGAGTGTAAAAATCGAAACTACTCTACTATGAAAGATACGAGCTCAATAGAGCGACTTGAAATAAAAAAGTTTTGTAAAACATGCAATCAGCATACAGTTCACAAGGAAACAAAATAAATAATTGAAATAATACACTGGAGGTCCCGCAGATGCGTTTAACGAACTTTTTCGGCGATGTAGGTCGCGAAATGAAAAAAGTAAGTTGGCCTAAAAAAGATGAATTACTCCGCTCAACAGCGACTGTTGTTGCTACAGTTGTGTTCTTTGCGATTTTCTTCGCAGTAGTTGATATGGGCATTTCTTCTTTAATTCGGTTAATTCTTGGTTAATTCTTGAATAAGAAGCACTTATCCATGATATAATGTTATTTATAAGAACTGTGTAAAAGCCCGGTGAACGGGTTTTTTCATTTGCGCAAAAAAATGTACGTCAGGGAGGGAAGGACGCTCGTCCTAAATGAATGGAAAAAAGTTGGTATGTTGTCCATACTTATTCTGGATATGAAAATAAAGTAAAAGCAAACCTAGAGAAACGTGTAGAATCAATGGGTATGCAAGATAAAATTTTCCGTGTTGTTGTCCCGGAAGAAGTAGAAGTAGAAATGAAAAACGGAAAAGAAAAATTAATGAAAAGAAAAGTGTTCCCAGGTTATGTATTAGTAGAATTAATCATGACTGATGACTCTTGGTATGTTGTACGTAACACGCCGGGTGTAACTGGGTTCGTTGGTTCTTCTGGTTCTGGATCTAAACCATCACCTCTATTAGAAGAGGAAGTTGTTACCATTATGAAACATATGGGAATGGACAACGAAGTGGTTGATTTCGACTTTGAACTTCATGAGACAGTACGTGTAAATGAGGGGCCATTCGCAGATTATACAGGTGCTATTGAAGAAATTGATGTGGAGAAGAAAAAGGTTAGCGTGCTTGTGGATATGTTTGGTCGCGAGACTCCAGTTGAACTTGACTTCCATCAAATTGAAAAATTATAAAATGAAACTTGAAATGAATTGTAAAAAGTGATAATATCTTTTAAGTCAGTACGTCTTCGTTATCGGAGACGTTTTTTGAAAGATTTTATCCTTACAGATAAAATATGACGTGGGAGGGCAAATCACTGTCCAATTGACCACATCACGGACTTAAGGAGGTGTGTCTCGTGGCTAAAAAGGTAATTAAAATGGTAAAGCTTCAAATTCCTGCAGGTAAAGCTAACCCAGCTCCACCAGTTGGTCCAGCATTAGGACAAGCAGGTGTTAACATCATGGGCTTCTGTAAAGAGTTTAACGCTCGTACAGCAGATCAAGCTGGTCTTATCATCCCTGTTGAAATTACGGTATTTGAGGACCGTTCATTCACTTTCATTACTAAAACTCCTCCTGCTGCTGTTCTTCTTAAGAAAGTAGCTGGTATTGAGTCTGGTTCTGGTGAACCAAACCGTAATAAAGTGGCAACTGTTAAGCGTGATAAAGTACGCGAAATCGCTGAAACTAAAATGCCTGACCTAAACGCTGCTAGCGTAGAAGCTGCAATGCGTATGGTTGAAGGTACTGCACGCAGTATGGGCATCGTTATCGAAGACTAATTCGATTTGTTTTTAAAAAAGGTTGCGGGTCTGGAATTCCAATTCGCAACCTTTATTATCGTAAATGATTATCGTTTTTAAATAAATGGATGGCGCTCATCCTCAGGTTATACCTGAAAACAGGCGTAAACGTGGGAGGTTATTCCGCTAAAACCACATTCGAGGAGGAAATAAAAATGGCTAAAAGAGGTAAAAAGTACGTAGAAGCTGCAAAGCTTGTTGATCGTGCAGCTGCTTACTCTGCAACAGAAGCAGTAGAATTAGTAAAGAAAACAAACACAGCTAAATTTGATGCAACTGTAGAAGCTGCATTCCGTTTAGGTGTTGACCCTAAGAAAGCTGACCAACAAATCCGTGGTGCAGTTGTTCTTCCACACGGTACTGGTAAAGTACAACGTGTATTAGTATTTGCTAAAGGTGAAAAAGCTAAAGAAGCTGAAGCTGCTGGAGCTGACTTCGTAGGCGATACTGATTACATCGGTAAAATCCAACAAGGTTGGTTCGATTTCGATGTAGTAGTAGCAACTCCTGACATGATGGGTGAAGTTGGTAAACTTGGTCGCGTATTAGGACCTAAAGGTTTAATGCCAAACCCTAAAACTGGAACAGTTACTTTCGATGTAACTAAAGCTGTTAACGAAATCAAAGCTGGTAAAGTTGAATACCGCGTTGATAAAGCTGGTAACATCCACGTTCCAATCGGTAAAGTATCTTTCGAAGATGCTAAATTAGTAGAAAACTTCAAAACAATTGCTGACACTTTACAAAAAGTTAAGCCAGCTGCTGCAAAAGGTACTTACATGAAGAACGTAACAGTTGCTTCTACAATGGGACCTGGCGTACGTGTAGACGTTTCTACATTAGCGTAAATTTTGGAAGTTGACTTCATAAAGAAGTTTTAATATAATCATTTATGTTGTGAATTTAATTAGTGTACCGTAGACAGTAGGTGTCAATAGACTTAATTTCCTACCTAGGTGTTAATATACGAAGCGGAATCTTTTTTCTGTGACTATATGCCTCCATGTCTACAAGTTGGGCATGGAGGTTTTTAGTGCACTTTCGGTACATCTTCTATATAATCTACAGGAGGTGTAATAACATGAGCAAAGTAATCGAAACTAAACAACAAGTTGTAACTGAAATCGCGGACAAACTTCGCGCTAGTAAATCTACAATCGTTGTTGACTACCGTGGTTTAACAGTTTCTGAAGCAACAGAATTACGTAAGCAATTACGTGAAGCTGGCGTTGAGTTCAAAGTTTACAAAAACTCTCTAACTCGTCGTGCTGCAGAATCTGCTGAAATGGCTGAGTTAAATGAATTCTTAACAGGACCAAACGCAATCGCGTTCAGTAACGAGGATGTAGTTGCTCCTGCGAAAGTATTAAACGACTTCGCTAAAGATCATGAAGCTTTAGAAATTAAAGCGGGCGTAATCGAAGGTAAACTTGTAACACTTGATGAGGTTAAAGCAATCGCTACTCTTCCATCACGTGAAGGCTTACTTTCTATGCTTCTTAGCGTTCTTCAAGCTCCAATCCGTAACCTTGCACTTGCTACTAAAGCAGTTGCAGACCAAAAGGAAGAGCAAGGCGCTTAATTTTTTAAAAGATAATTACGTATTATCGATAAAACAATACAAACCTATTTAAGGGAGGATATTTACAATGACTAAAGAACAAATCATTGAAGCAGTTAAATCTATGACTGTATTAGAACTTAACGACTTAGTAAAAGCTATCGAGGAAGAATTCGGCGTAACTGCTGCTGCTCCTGTAGCTGTTGCTGGTGGCGCTGGAGAAGCTGCTGCTGAGAAAACTGAATTTGATGTGGAACTAACTAGCGCTGGTGCACAAAAAATCAAAGTTATCAAAGTTGTTCGTGAAATCACTGGTCTTGGCTTAAAAGAAGCTAAAGAATTAGTTGACAACACTCCAAAAGTAATCAAAGAAGCTGCTGCTAAAGAAGAAGCTGAAGAAATCAAAGCTAAACTTGAAGAAGTTGGCGCTGCTGTAGAAGTTAAGTAATTAACTTTTGATGCTTTAAAAAAAGCTCGCTCTCATGCGAGCTTTTTTTTTAACTGTAAAGAAAAGAGGTGGCCATATGGCAGACCATTATTTTTCTAACGACCCTTCTAGTAAAAGTGATCGTAAGCGATGGGAGTTTGCCCTTCGTGGATCTCGATTCACTTTCTTATCTGACCATGGGGTGTTCTCGAAAAACGAAGTGGACTTTGGTTCCCGTCTTTTAATTGAAGCGTTTCAAATGCCAGATATTAAAGGTGATATATTAGACGTAGGTTGCGGATACGGTCCTATTGGTTTGTCGTTAGCGAAAGAGTTTCAAGGTCGTGAAGTTCACATGGTGGATGTGAACGAGAGGGCACTTGGGCTTGCGAAAGAAAACGCCGCTAATAACAAAATCGAGAATATACGTATTTTTCAAAGTAGCGTCTATGAAAATGTAGATGGTAAGTATGCTGCTATTCTATCTAACCCTCCAATTCGTGCGGGTAAAGATATCGTACATGAGATTTTAGAAAAAGCTGTGGAGTATTTAGTTCCAGATGGAGAGCTTTGGATTGTTATTCAAAAGAAACAAGGTGCACCGTCTGCGCTAAAAAAACTAGAAGAAGTATTTTTTGAAGTTGAGGTTGTAGAAAAGAAAAAAGGATATTATATCATAAAATCAAAAAAACGTTGACGGTTATTTTTGGCTATGTTAACATTATACAATGCCAATATATGATTTTCTGCGTTGAGAAAGATGTATATTTTTGTTTCTCTTGGAAAAGATAGTAAAATCAGCAGATTATGAAACAGAATGATGGTTTTCTTATAGAAGCCATTTTTCTTTTTTGAGCAGGTAGAAAGACTCAACGTATTTATCTTTAAGAGAAAGAGACTACGCTAATAGCAGTAGTTGTATTTATTTGTGATTTTGCACAAATTTTTTTGTGCATTTATAATACTCATGATTTGAGGGGTGAAGCAGTTGACAGGTCAACTAGTTCAATACGGACGCCACCGCCAACGAAGAAGTTATGCCCGTATTAGTGAAGTATTAGAGTTACCAAATCTTATCGAAATTCAAACCTCTTCTTATCAGTGGTTTCTTGATGAGGGTTTGCGAGAAATGTTCCAAGACATTTCTCCGATTGAAGACTTTACGGGAAATCTATCGCTTGAATTTATCGACTACAGCTTAGGTGAACCTAAATACTCTGTAGACGAATGCAAAGAGCGTGATGTGACGTATGCAGCACCACTTCGTGTAAAAGTGCGTCTAATCAACAAGGAAACTGGTGAAGTAAAAGAACAAGATGTGTTCATGGGAGATTTCCCACTCATGACAGAGACTGGAACATTCGTAATTAACGGTGCAGAACGTGTTATCGTTTCCCAGTTAGTTCGCTCTCCAAGCGTATACTATAGTGGCAAAGTGGATAAAAACGGAAAACGTGGTTTTACTGCTACTGTAATTCCAAACCGCGGAGCTTGGTTAGAGTATGAGACAGATGCTAAGGATGTTGTATATGTGCGTATTGACCGTACGCGTAAACTTCCTGTAACTGTTTTGTTACGCGCATTAGGGTTTGGCTCTGATCAAGAAATCACCGAGCTTTTAGGTGATAACGAATACTTAAGCAACACATTAGAAAAAGACAACACAGATAGCACAGAAAAAGCATTGCTTGAAATTTATGAGCGTCTACGTCCTGGTGAACCACCAACAGTAGAAAATGCTAAGAGCTTACTTGTGTCTCGTTTCTTCGATCCAAAGCGCTATGATTTAGCAAATGTAGGTCGCTATAAGATCAACAAGAAGTTACACATTAAAAACAGATTGTTTAATCAACGTTTAGCTGAAACATTAGTGGATCCAGAAACTGGTGAAATTTTAGCGGCAGAAGGAACAATCTTAGATCGTCGTACACTTGATCGCATTTTACCTTACTTAGAGAAAAACATTGGATTCAAAACAGCGAAACCAATGGGTGGAGTGGTAGAAGGCGATGTTGAGCTGCAATCTATTAAGATTTATGCTCCTGAGTCGGAAGGCGAACGCGTAATTAATGTAATTGGTAATGCAAACATTACTCGTGATGTGAAACACATCACACCAGGTGATATCCTTGCTTCTATCAGTTACTTCTTCAACCTACTATACAAAGTAGGGGATACAGATGATATTGACCATTTAGGAAACCGTCGTCTGCGTTCTGTTGGAGAACTATTACAAAATCAATTCCGTATCGGTCTTTCTCGTATGGAACGTGTTGTTCGTGAGAGAATGTCGATCCAAGATACAAATGCGATTACACCACAGGCACTAATTAATATTCGTCCTGTTATTGCATCTATTAAAGAGTTCTTCGGAAGTTCTCAGTTATCTCAGTTTATGGACCAAACAAACCCATTAGCAGAGTTAACTCACAAACGAAGACTATCTGCATTAGGACCTGGTGGTTTAACGCGTGAGCGCGCAGGCTTTGAAGTGCGTGACGTTCATTACTCTCACTACGGTCGTATGTGTCCGATTGAAACACCAGAGGGACCAAACATCGGTTTGATTAACTCATTATCTTCGTTCGCGAAAGTAAATGAGTTTGGTTTCATTGAAACACCATACCGTCGTGTTGACCCAGAAACTGGTCTTGTAACAGGGCATGTTGATTACTTAACAGCAGATGAAGAAGATAATTATGTTGTAGCCCAAGCGAATATGAAATTATCTGACGAAGGTGAATTCCTAAGTGAAGATATCGTAGCTCGTTTCCGTGGTGAAAACATTGTCACAAATAGAGAACGCATCGACTACATGGATGTATCTCCAAAACAAGTAGTGTCGGCAGCGACAGCTTGTATTCCGTTCTTAGAAAACGATGACTCTAACCGCGCACTTATGGGAGCGAACATGCAACGTCAGGCGGTTCCGTTAATGAATCCGGAATCTCCGATTGTAGGTACAGGTATGGAGTACGTATCAGCAAAAGACTCAGGTGCTGCAGTAATCTGTAAACATCCTGGTGTTGTTGAGCGCGTAGAAGCACGTGAAGTTTGGGTACGTCGCTATGTAGAAGTTGACGGTCAAACAGTAAAAGGCGACTTAGATCGCTACAAAATGCAAAAATTCATTCGTTCTAACCAAGGAACTTGTTACAACCAACGTCCAATCGTAAGTGTTGGAAATGAAGTTGTAAAAGGTGAAATCCTTGCGGATGGTCCTTCTATGGAATTAGGTGAACTAGCACTTGGACGTAACGTGCTTGTTGGCTTCATGACTTGGGACGGTTATAACTACGAGGATGCGATCATCATGAGTGAGCGCCTTGTAAAAGATGATGTGTACACTTCTATTCATATTGAAGAATATGAATCAGAAGCTCGTGATACGAAGCTTGGACCAGAAGAAATTACACGTGACATTCCAAACGTTGGGGAAGACGCATTACGTAACCTTGACGAGCGCGGTATCATTCGCGTTGGTGCTGAAGTAAAAGATGGAGATTTACTTGTTGGTAAAGTAACACCTAAAGGTGTAACAGAATTAACAGCTGAAGAACGTCTATTACATGCTATCTTTGGAGAAAAAGCGCGTGAAGTACGTGATACATCACTACGTGTACCACACGGTGGTGGCGGTATTATCTTAGACGTAAAAGTATTCAACCGTGAAGATGGCGATGAATTGCCACCAGGCGTGAATCAACTTGTACGTGCATATATCGTTCAAAAACGTAAAATTTCTGAAGGTGACAAGATGGCCGGACGTCACGGTAACAAAGGTGTTATTTCTCGTATTTTACCAGAAGAAGATATGCCTTACTTACCAGACGGTACGCCAATCGATATCATGTTAAACCCATTAGGGGTACCATCTCGTATGAATATCGGTCAGGTATTAGAGCTTCATCTTGGTATGGCAGCAAGATACCTTGGCATTCACATTGCAACACCAGTATTCGATGGTGCTCGTGAGGAAGATGTTTGGGGCACAATTGAAGAAGCTGGTATGGCAAATGACGCGAAAACAATCCTGTATGACGGACGTACTGGTGAACCATTCGATAACCGCGTATCTGTTGGTGTCATGTATATGATCAAACTTGCGCACATGGTTGACGATAAACTTCATGCCCGTTCTACTGGACCATACTCACTTGTAACGCAGCAACCTCTTGGAGGTAAAGCTCAGTTCGGTGGACAGCGTTTTGGTGAGATGGAGGTTTGGGCACTTGAAGCTTACGGTGCTGCTTATACTCTTCAAGAAATCTTAACAGTGAAGTCTGATGATGTTGTTGGACGTGTTAAGACTTATGAAGCAATTGTTAAAGGCGAAAATGTTCCAGAACCAGGCGTTCCTGAATCATTCAAAGTATTGATTAAAGAGCTGCAAAGTTTAGGTATGGACGTTAAAATGATGTCTAGCGACGATACAGAAATTGAAATGCGTGATACAGAAGATGACGATGATCATCAATCAGCAGATAAATTGAATGTCGAAGTTGAGACAACTAAGGAATAATTGGGATAACCTGTAGACTAAAAGGGAGGTAGGCCCCTTGATAGATGTAAATAACTTTGAATATATGAAGATTGGACTTGCTTCACCTGACAAGATTCGTTCTTGGTCATACGGTGAAGTTAAGAAACCAGAAACTATTAACTATCGTACGTTAAAGCCTGAAAAAGATGGCTTGTTCTGTGAGCGTATTTTCGGACCACAAAAGGACTGGGAATGTCATTGCGGAAAATACAAACGTGTACGTTATAAAGGTGTAGTTTGTGATCGATGTGGCGTTGAAGTAACGCGTGCAAAAGTACGTCGTGAACGTATGGGTCATATCGAATTAGCTGCTCCTGTATCTCATATTTGGTATTTCAAAGGTATCCCGAGCCGCATGGGACTTGTCTTAGACATGTCCCCTCGCGCGCTTGAAGAAGTAATTTATTTCGCTTCTTATGTTGTAACAGAAAGTGGAGATACACCACTTGATAAGAAGCAATTACTTTCTGAAAAAGAATACCGTGCATATCGTGATCGATATGGTAGCACATTCCAAGCTGCTATGGGTGCAGAAGCAATTAAAAAGCTACTACAAGACATCGATTTAGATAAAGAAGTAGACTTCTTAAAAGAAGAATTAAAAACAGCACAAGGACAACGCCGTACTCGTGCTATTAAACGTCTAGAAGTATTAGAAGCATTCCGTAACTCTGGAAATGAACCGTCTTGGATGATCTTAGATGTTCTACCAGTAATTCCACCAGAACTACGCCCAATGGTACAGTTAGACGGTGGACGTTTTGCTACTTCTGACTTAAACGACTTATACCGTCGTGTAATTAACCGTAACAATCGTTTAAAACGTCTATTGGACTTAGGTGCACCAAGCATCATCGTCCAAAACGAAAAACGTATGTTACAAGAAGCTGTAGACGCATTAATCGATAATGGTCGTCGTGGCCGTCCAGTTACTGGACCAGGTAACCGTCCATTAAAATCACTATCTCACATGCTTAAAGGTAAACAAGGACGTTTCCGTCAAAACTTATTAGGTAAACGTGTTGACTACTCTGGTCGTTCTGTAATCGTTGTAGGACCGAACTTAAAGATGTATCAATGTGGATTACCAAAAGAAATGGCGCTTGAACTGTTCAAACCTTTCGTAATGAAAGAGTTAGTTGAAAAAGGATTAGCACATAACATTAAGAGTGCGAAACGTAAAATCGAGCGTGTACAACCTGAAGTTTGGGACGTTTTAGAGTCTGTGATTAAAGAACATCCAGTACTTCTAAACCGCGCACCAACACTTCACCGTCTTGGTATCCAGGCGTTTGAACCTACATTAGTAGAAGGTCGCGCAATCCGTCTTCACCCACTTGTATGTACTGCATACAACGCGGACTTTGACGGTGACCAAATGGCCGTTCACGTACCTTTATCATCAGAAGCTCAAGCTGAAGCTCGTCTTCTTATGTTAGCGGCACAAAACATCTTGAACCCGAAAGACGGTAAACCAGTTGTTACTCCATCTCAGGATATGGTATTAGGTAACTATTACTTAACACTTGAGCGTGAAGGTGCAATCGGTGAAGGTATGGTCTTCAAAGATGCAAACGAAGCATTGCTTGCATATCAAAATGGATATGTTCATCTTCATACACGTGTTGCAGTAGCTGCAAGTGCAGTAAACAACGCAACATTTACTGAAGAGCAAAAGAGTATGCTTCTATTAACAACAGTTGGTAAATTAATATTTAACGAAATCTTACCAGAGTCGTTCCCTTATATTAATGAACCAACAAATTCAAACCTTGAAAAAGAAACACCAGCGAAATATTTCGTTGAAAAAGGTGCGAACATTAAAGAAATTATTGCTAGTCGCGAAGAAGTGGCGCCATTTAGCAAGAAAATCCTTGGTAACATCATTGCGGAAGTATTCAAACGTTTCCAAATTACAGAAACGTCTCGCATGCTTGACCGTATGAAAAACTTAGGATTCAAGTACTCTACAAAAGCTGGTATTACAGTTGGGGTATCTGACATTCTTGTATTAGGCGAAAAAGATGAAATTCTCCACGAAGCACAAGCAAAAGTAGATAATGTAATTAAACAATTCCGTCGCGGTTTAATCACGGAAGAAGAACGTTACGATCGCGTTATCTCTATTTGGAGTAATGCAAAAGATGTTATCCAAGGAAAACTGATGAAATCCTTGAATAAACGCAACCCAATCTTCATGATGAGTGACTCAGGTGCCCGTGGTAACGCATCTAACTTTACTCAGCTTGCTGGTATGCGTGGTCTTATGGCCAATCCATCTGGTCGTATCATCGAACTTCCAATCAAATCGAGTTTCCGTGAAGGTTTAACAGTACTTGAGTACTTCATCTCTACGCACGGTGCGCGTAAAGGTCTTGCTGATACAGCACTTAAAACTGCCGATTCTGGTTACTTAACACGTCGTCTTGTTGACGTTGCACAAGATGTAATCGTTCGTGAAGATGATTGTGGAACAGATCGCGGTTTATTAATCGGTGCGATTAAAGAGGGTAATGAAGTTATCGAGTCATTATATGATCGTCTTGTTGGACGTTTTGCAAGAAAAACTGTAAAACATCCTGAAACAGGTGAAGTATTAGTTGCTGAAAATCAATTAATTACTGAAGATATCGCTCATATCGTTGAAAATTCGGGTGTTGAAACTGTAAACATTCGTTCAGCGTTTACGTGTAACACTCGCCACGGTGTATGTAAGAAGTGTTACGGTCGTAACTTAGCAACTGGAACAGACGTAGAAGTAGGAGAAGCGGTAGGTATTATCGCAGCTCAATCTATCGGTGAGCCAGGTACACAGTTAACGATGCGTACATTCCATACAGGTGGGGTTGCCGGAGATGATATCACTCAAGGTTTACCTCGTATCCAAGAGATCTTCGAAGCTCGTAATCCGAAAGGTCAGGCAGTTATCAGTGAAATCGACGGTGTTATCGCAGCGATCAACGACGTTAAAGATCGCCAAGAAGTAGTTGTACAGGGTGAAGTTGAAGCTCGTACGTATGCTATTCCTTACGGTGCTCGTCTGAAAGTAACTCCAGGACAGCCAATTAGCCACGGTAAAGAGTTAACAGAAGGTTCTATTGATCCGAAAGAATTACTAAAAGTAACGGACATTACGGCGGTTCAAGAATACTTATTACGTGAAGTTCAAAAAGTATACCGTATGCAAGGGGTAGAAATTGGTGACAAACACGTAGAAGTAATGGTACGTCAAATGTTACGTAAAGTTCGTGTAAGTGATGCAGGTGAAACAGATGTATTACCAGGAACATTACTAGATATCCATCAGTTCACTGATGCGAATGCTAAGGTCTTACTGCAAGGTAAGCAACCAGCAACAGCTAGACCTGTTCTACTTGGTATTACAAAAGCTTCACTTGAAACAGATTCATTCTTATCTGCAGCATCGTTCCAAGAAACAACTCGTGTCTTAACTGATGCAGCAATTAAGGGTAAACGCGATGAACTTCTAGGATTAAAAGAAAATGTTATTATCGGTAAACTTGTTCCTGCTGGAACAGGTATGAATCGTTATCGCAAAGTGGATCTTGTAAAAACAACACAAGATGATATGAATGTAGAAAACGATGAGGTTTATGTGGAACAGTAAAATTTTCCGGCATAAATTTTGTATAAAAACAATTAATCTTAGTTGACATTGTATGAGTCAAAATGTTACTATAATCAAGGTTGCTCCTGAACGATGCTTTGGAGGATATTTATATGTCTTATCAAAAAGTATCAACTGCTGAAAATGTAGTCGTTGGTCATAAACGCACATTGAAGGCAATCAAAAATGGTACAGTTAAAGAAGTTGTCATCGCAGAGGATGCTGACATGCGGTTAACCCATGCTATCATTCGTGTTGCAATGCAATATAACGTGCCCATAACAAAAGTTGAATCAGTTCGTAAGCTTGGTAAAGCTTCGGGGATTCAAGTGGGAGCTTCAGCAATAGGAATAATAAGTTAAAACTGTTTTTGTGAGGAGAGAGCATTTGCTCTTCCTTGCAAAAACTTTGTTTTCAACTAATAATGAACCACCTGGATATGTGGTCATACAAACATGCGAAGGGAGGATAATCAAATGCCTACTATTAACCAATTAGTGAGAAATGGTCGTACTGATAAAGTATGGAAATCTAAATCACCTGCGTTAAACAAAGGTTTTAACTCTTTAAAGAAAAAATCAACTGATATCTCTGCACCTCAAAAACGTGGTGTATGTACTCGTGTTGGTACAATGACTCCAAAGAAACCTAACTCAGCGTTACGTAAATACGCTCGTGTACGTTTAACAAACGGTATCGAGGTTACAGCTTACATCCCAGGTATCGGTCATAACCTACAAGAGCATAGCGTAGTATTAATTCGCGGTGGTCGTGTAAAGGATTTACCGGGGGTACGTTACCACATCGTTCGTGGTGCGCTTGACACAGCTGGTGTTGACAAACGTATGCAAGGACGTTCTAAATATGGTACTAAGAGACCAAAACCTGCTAAAAAATAATAACTTTAAAATGAAAGGAGGAACTCAATATGCCTCGTAAAGGACCTGTTGCGAAACGTGACGTGTTACCAGATCCAATGTACAATTCGAAGCTAGTAACACGCCTTATCAACAAAATGATGGTTGACGGTAAAAAAGGTAAATCTCAAACAATTCTTTATAATGCGTTCGATATCGTAAACGAACGTACTGGTAAAGAGCCAATGGAAGTATTCGAGCAAGCTCTTAAGAACATCATGCCTGTTCTTGAAGTACGCGCTCGTCGTGTTGGTGGTGCTAACTACCAAGTTCCAGTTGAGGTTCGTCCAGAACGCCGTACAACTTTAGGTCTTCGTTGGTTAGTAAACTACGCTCGTCTTCGTGGTGAAAAAACTATGGAAGAGCGTCTTGCTAACGAAATCTTAGATGCAGCTAACAACGCTGGTGCATCTGTTAAGAAACGTGAAGACACTCATAAAATGGCAGAAGCTAACAAAGCATTTGCTCATTACCGTTGGTAGGATTCAACGTAAAATAAATGTAAGCATAAACCGCTTTATTTGTCGCTTATGGAAGTGTGGAGAGGGAGAATGCCTCTCCCTTTCATCGGGCGCTCGTTTTACATAATGAGAGTACTGGACATACTGACATGTGTAACAATATAAAGTGGCTTTTTTGCTACTTAAAATAAAAAAATCCAATCCATATATGGAAGGAGCAAGACACCAAATGGCAAGAGAGTTCTCTTTAGAAAACACTCGTAATATTGGTATCATGGCTCACATCGATGCTGGTAAAACAACAGCAACTGAGCGTATTCTGTACTACACAGGACGTATTCATAAAATCGGTGAAACTCACGAAGGTGCATCTCAGATGGACTGGATGGAGCAAGAGCAAGAGCGTGGTATCACAATTACTTCTGCTGCAACTACAGCACAATGGAAAGGTCATCGTGTAAACATCATTGATACTCCAGGACACGTAGATTTCACAGTAGAAGTAGAACGTTCTTTACGCGTACTTGATGGTGCTGTAGCAGTACTTGATGCGCAATCTGGTGTAGAACCACAAACAGAAACTGTTTGGCGTCAGGCTACTACTTACGGCGTACCTCGTATCGTATTCGTTAACAAAATGGATAAGATCGGTGCAGATTTCTTATACTCTGTAGGAACAATCCACGATCGTTTACAAGCAAACGCACATCCAATTCAGTTACCAATCGGTGCTGAAGATGAGTTCAATGGTATCATTGACCTTGTTGAAGAGTGTGCTTACATGTACGGTAACGATTTAGGAACAGACATTCAACGTGTTGAAATTCCTGAAGAGCACAAAGAATTAGCTGAAGAATACCGTGGAAAACTTATTGAAGCGGTAGCTGAGCTTGATGAAGAAATGATGATGAAGTACCTAGAAGGTGAAGAAATCACTGTAGAAGAGCTTAAAGCTGGTATCCGTAAGGCTACAACTTCTGTAGAATTCTTCCCAGTAATCTGTGGTTCTGCATTCAAAAACAAAGGTGTTCAAATTCTGTTAGACGCAGTTATCGACTACCTTCCATCTCCACTAGATGTACCTGCTATTAAAGGTACTCTACCGGATACAGATGAAGAAGTAGAACGTAAGTCTAGCGATGAAGAACCATTCGCAGCTTTAGCATTCAAAATCATGACTGACCCTTATGTTGGTAAGTTAACGTTCTTCCGTGTGTACTCTGGTGTGTTAAACTCTGGATCATACGTGAAAAACTCAACTAAAGGTAAGCGTGAGCGTGTAGGTCGTATCCTACAAATGCACGCTAACAGCCGTGAAGAGATTTCAACAGTTTACGCTGGTGATATCGCTGCTGCTGTAGGTTTAAAAGATACTACTACTGGTGATACTCTTTGTGACGAGAAGAGCCTTGTTATCCTTGAGTCTATGGAATTCCCAGAGCCAGTTATCTCTGTAGCTATCGAACCAAAATCTAAAGCTGACCAAGATAAAATGGGTACAGCATTATCTAAGCTTTCTGAAGAAGATCCAACATTCCGTGCTCACACTGACCAAGAAACTGGCCAAACTATCATCGCTGGTATGGGTGAACTTCACCTTGATATCATCGTTGACCGTATGCGTCGTGAATTCAAAGTGGAAGCAAACGTTGGTGCTCCTCAGGTAGCATACCGTGAGACTTTCCGCGCTGCTGCGAAAGTTGAAGGTAAGTTCGCTCGTCAATCTGGTGGTCGTGGACAATTCGGTCACGTTTGGATTGAGTTTGAACCTAACGAAGAAGGTAAAGGATTCGAATTCGAAAACAAGATCGTCGGTGGTGTAGTTCCTCGTGAATACATCCCAGCTGTTGGAGCAGGTCTTGAAGATGCACTTAAAAATGGTGTACTAGCTGGTTATCCACTAGTTGACATTAAAGCTGCATTAGTTGACGGATCTTACCATGATGTCGATTCATCTGAGATGGCGTTCAAAATCGCTGCATCTATGGCACTTAAAGCTGCGGTTTCTAAATGTAGCCCAGTAATTCTTGAGCCAATGATGAAAGTTGAAGTTGTAATTCCTGAAGAGTACATGGGTGACATTATGGGTGACGTAACATCTCGTCGTGGACGTGTAGAAGGTATGGAAGCTCGCGGTAACGCACAAGTTGTTCGCGCTATGGTTCCACTTTCTGAAATGTTCGGTTATGCAACGTCATTACGTTCTAACACTCAAGGACGCGGAACATTCTCTATGGTGTTTGACCACTATGAAGAAGTACCAAAGTCTGTTTCTGAAGAAATTATCAAAAAAAATAAAGGTGAATAATTGATTTTTATCGATTGTTCAAGTATAACTACTTATGTAAGCTTAGAAAGTGGGACGTAAGTTTCACTTTCTAGTCTAAATATAAAATAACCTATATAAACTAAGGAGGAATTTAGAATGGCTAAAGCTAAATTCGAACGTTCTAAACCCCATGTTAACATCGGTACAATCGGCCACGTTGACCATGGTAAAACTACATTAACTGCTGCGATCACTACAGTTCTTGCAAAAGCTGGTGGTGCTGAAGCACGCGGATACGATCAAATCGATGCTGCTCCAGAAGAAAGAGAGCGCGGTATCACAATCTCAACTGCACACGTTGAGTACGAAACTGAAACTCGTCACTATGCACACGTTGACTGCCCAGGTCACGCTGACTATGTTAAAAACATGATCACTGGTGCTGCTCAAATGGACGGCGGTATCTTAGTAGTATCTGCTGCTGATGGCCCAATGCCTCAAACACGTGAGCACATCCTTCTTTCTCGTCAAGTAGGTGTTCCTTACATCGTTGTATTCTTAAACAAATGCGACATGGTAGATGACGAAGAATTATTAGAATTAGTAGAAATGGAAGTTCGCGACCTATTATCTGAATACGGATTCCCAGGCGACGACATTCCTGTAATCAAAGGTTCTGCTCTTAAAGCTCTTCAAGGAGAAGCTGATTGGGAAGCAAAAATCATTGAATTAATGGCTGAAGTTGATGCTTACATCCCAACTCCAGAACGTGAAACTGACAAACCATTCTTAATGCCTGTAGAGGACGTATTCTCTATCACAGGTCGTGGTACAGTTGCTACTGGTCGTGTTGAGCGCGGTATCGTTAAAGTTGGTGACGTAGTAGAAATCATCGGTCTTGCTGAAGAAAATGCTTCTACAACTGTAACTGGTGTAGAGATGTTCCGTAAACTTCTTGACCAAGCTCAAGCTGGAGACAACATCGGTGCTTTACTTCGTGGGGTTGCTCGTGAAGACATCCAACGTGGACAAGTACTTGCAAAAAGCGGTTCTGTAAAAGCTCACGCTAAATTCAAAGCTGAAGTTTTCGTATTATCTAAAGAAGAAGGTGGACGTCACACTCCATTCTTCGCTAACTACCGTCCTCAGTTCTACTTCCGTACAACTGACGTAACTGGTATCATCCAATTACCAGAAGGTACTGAAATGGTAATGCCTGGTGACAACATCGAAATGACTATCGAACTTATCGCTCCAATCGCTATCGAAGAGGGAACTAAATTCTCTATTCGTGAAGGTGGACGTACAGTAGGTTACGGTGTAGTTGCTACTATCGTTGAGTAATCTTAACTGATATAAAAAAACCTAAGGGATTTTCCCTTAGGTTTTTTGTTTGCGTTTATATAAGGGAGAAGAGAGTGTTTTTTGTTTTGACGAGTTTCTTCTATAGTAATATAAAAACAACAAAAGATAATCCAGAAACTGTAAAATGAATTCTGTTAGATGAAAACTTGAAATTCTTTAAAGTGCCATGTATAATAGCAAAAGTAGAGAAAAGCAGATGTAAACAAAAAGATGCTTGCATCTAGACGAATAACATTGTATAATAGACAATGTTGGTCTTTGACTGCGATGAAGTGGAAGGTTGCTGACACACCCGGCCGCTTTGCCATGGCATGGTGTGGGGAAATTTCCATGGAGAAGGTCTATTTTAGAAATAGGCGAACGAAGGAGGGAAAATAATGGCAAAAGAAAAAATTCGTATCCGTTTAAAAGCTTACGATCACCGTATTCTTGATCAGTCAGCTGAGAAAATTGTAGAAACAGCTAAGCGTTCTGGGGCAACAGTTTCTGGTCCGATCCCATTACCAACTGAAAAAACTGTTTACACAATTCTTCGTGCTGTTCATAAGTACAAAGATTCTCGTGAGCAATTCGAAATGCGCACGCACAAACGTCTAATCGACATCGTGAGTCCTACTCCACAAACAGTAGATTCATTAATGCGTTTAGACTTACCATCTGGTGTAGATATCGAAATCAAACTATAATTTATATAACTTAAAAATGTAGGAGGTGTAACTCATGACCAAAGGAATCTTAGGAAGAAAGATCGGTATGACTCAAGTATTTGCTGAGAACGGTGAGTTAATCCCAGTAACAGTTATCGCTGCTAATCCAAACGTTGTTCTTCAAAAGAAAACAACTGAAACTGATGGCTACAATGCAATCCAGTTAGGATTTGAAGATAAACGTGAAAAGTTAACTAACAAACCTGAACAAGGCCACACTGCTAAAGCATCTACAACTCCTAAGCGCTTCATTCGCGAAATCCGCGATGCAGACGTGGACGGATTAGAGGTTGGTCAAGAGGTAAAAGTTGACGTATTCGCTACAGGTGAAATCGTTGATGTAACAGGAATTTCTAAAGGTAAAGGTTTCCAAGGTGTTATCAAACGCCACGGACAATCTCGCGGACCTATGTCTCATGGTTCTCGCTATCACCGTCGTCCAGGTTCAATGGGCCCAGTTGCTCCGAACCGTGTATTCAAAGGCAAAAAACTTGCTGGACGTATGGGTGGAGACCAAGTTACTATCCAAAACTTAGAAATCGTTCAAGTTGACACTGAGCGCAACTTATTACTAGTAAAAGGTAACGTTCCAGGTGCTAAGAAATCTCTTGTAGTTGTTCAAGGCGCTGTGAAGGTTAGCAAATAATTCACAATAGGAAGGAGGAATTCCAATGCCAAAAGTTACTGTATATAACCAAACTGGTTCACAGGTTGGTGAAATCGAATTAGCTGAAGCTATTTTCGGTATCGAACCAAATGAAGCTGTACTTTTCGAAGCTGTAATGATGCAACGTGCATCTTTACGTCAAGGTACACACAAAGTAAAAACTCGCTCTGAAGTTCGCGGTGGTGGTCGTAAACCATGGCGTCAAAAAGGAACTGGACGTGCTCGTCAAGGGTCTATCCGCTCTCCTCAATGGCGTGGTGGTGGTACGGTATTCGGACCTACACCAAGAAGCTATGCGTACAAACTTCCTAAGAAAGTTCGTCGTTTAGCAATCAAATCTGCATTAGCTACTAAAGTAGTTGAGAACAACATTGTAGTTCTTGAAGACCTAGTGTTAAATGCACCAAAAACAAAAGATATGCTAGCAGTACTTAAAGGATTAACTGTTGAGAAGAAAGCTCTTATCGTAACTGCTGATGCAAACGAATCTGTAGAGTTATCTGCTCGCAATATCCCTGGAGTAACAGTAATCACTGCTGATGGCGTAAACGTTTTAGACGTGCTTCATCATGATAAGCTAATCATGACAAAAGCGGCAGTGGAAAAAGTAGAGGAGGTGCTTGCATAATGAGAGATCCTCGTGATATCATTAAGCGCCCAGTTATCACTGAACGTTCTATGGAAATGATGGCTGAAAAAAAATACACGTTCGATGTGGACGTTAAATCTAATAAAACAGAAGTTAAAGATGCTCTTGAAGCGATCTTTGGTGTTAAAGTAGAAAAAGTGAACATCATGAACTACAAGCCGAAAGCAAAACGCGTTGGTCGTCACGCTGGTTTTACTAGCCGTCGTCGTAAAGCAATCGTTAAGCTAACTGCTGACAGCAAAGAAATCGAAATCTTCCAAGGCGTTTAATTCTTACTAAAGAAGGAGGGAAATTGAGATGGGAATCAAAAAGTATAATCCAACTACTAACGGTCGTCGTAATATGACTACGAATGATTTCGCTGAAATCACGACTGATAGACCCGAAAAGTCATTACTTGCTCCTTTAAGCAAGAAGGCTGGTCGTAATAACCAAGGTAAAATCACTGTACGTCATCAAGGTGGCGGACATAAGCGTCAATACCGTATCATCGACTTTAAGCGTAACAAAGATGGAATTCCAGGACGCGTTGCTACGATCGAATACGATCCAAACCGCTCTGCGAATATCGCATTAATTAACTACGTTGACGGTGAAAAACGTTACATTCTTGCTCCTAAATCTTTAGAAGTAGGTATGGAAGTTATGTCTGGCCCAGAAGCTGACATTAAAATCGGTAACGCATTACCATTAATCAACATTCCAGTAGGTACTGTTGTTCATAACATCGAGCTTAAGCCTGGTCGTGGCGGACAATTAGTTCGTTCTGCTGGTACATCTGCTCAAGTACTTGGTAAAGAAGGTAAATACGTACTTGTACGTTTAACTTCTGGTGAAGTACGTCTTGTATTATCTGCTTGTCGCGCTTCAATCGGTCAAGTAGGTAACGAACAACACGAACTTATCAAAATCGGTAAAGCAGGTCGCTCTCGCTGGTTAGGTAAACGCCCAACAGTTCGTGGTTCTGTAATGAACCCGGTTGATCACCCACACGGTGGTGGTGAAGGACGTTCTCCAATCGGACGTAAGTCTCCAATGTCTCCATGGGGTAAACCAACTCTTGGATTCAAGACTCGTAAGAAAAACAAAGCGTCTGACAAATTCATCGTTCGTCGTCGTAAAAAATAATGGGATTGTAGTACGGTTCATTTCTAGAACCGTACGCCAATCACGAAGGGAGGCACCAAAATGGCTCGTAGCTTAAAAAAAGGACCATTTGTCGATGATCACTTAATGAGCAAAATGGAAAAATTAGTTGCATCTGAGCAAAAACAAGTTGTTAAAACTTGGTCTCGCCGTTCAACAATCTTCCCTCAGTTCATCGGACACACAATCGCTGTATATGATGGTCGTAAACACGTACCTGTGTACATCACTGAGGATATGGTTGGCCATAAGTTAGGTGAATTCGCACCAACTCGTACGTACAAAGGTCACCTTGCTGACGATAAGAAAACTAGAAGATAATGAGAGGAGGCACTTCAATGCAAGCTAAAGCAGTAGCGAGAACAGTTCGTATTGCTCCTCGTAAAGTTCGTTTAGTAGTAGACTTAATCCGAGGTAAGCAAGTGGGTGAAGCGATTGCTATCCTTAACCACACACCAAAAACTGCTTCTCCAGTTGTAGAAAAAGTTTTAAAATCTGCAATCGCAAATGCAGAGCACAATTATGAGATGGACATTAACAACCTAGTTGTTGAAAAAGTTTTCGTTGACGAAGGTCCAACGTTAAAACGTTTCCGTCCACGTGCAATGGGTCGTGCAAGCCAAATTAACAAACGCACAAGCCACATCACAGTTGTGGTATCAGAAAAGAAGGAGGGATAATCGATGGGTCAAAAGGTTAATCCAATTGGTCTTCGTGTCGGCGTTATCCGTGACTGGGAATCTCGTTGGTTCGCTGAGAAAGATTACGCTACATTATTACATGAAGACATCAAAATCCGTGAGTACATTAATGTACGCTTAAAAGATTCTGCTGTTGCTAAAGTAGAAATCGAACGTGCAGCAAATCGTGTAAATGTTACAATTCACACTGCAAAACCTGGTATGGTAATTGGTAAAGGTGGTACTGAAGTTGAAGCACTTCGTAAAGCTCTTAACCAATTAACAGGCAAGCGTGTACACATCAACATTTTAGAAGTTAAGAGAGCTGATCTTAACGCTAAATTAGTAGGCGAAAACATCGCTCGTCAATTAGAAAACCGTGTATCATTCCGTCGTGCACAAAAGCAAGTTATTCAACGTGCTATGCGTGCAGGTGCTAAAGGTATTAAAACACAGGTTTCTGGTCGTCTTGGCGGAGCTGATATCGCTCGTGCAGAATCTTACAGTGAAGGAACTGTTCCACTTCATACACTTCGCGCTGATATTGACTATGCAGCAGTTGAAGCTGATACAACATACGGTAAATTAGGCGTAAAAGTATGGATCTACCGTGGAGAAGTCCTTCCTACAAAAAAGAAAGCTTCTGAGGAAGGAGGAAAATAATATGTTAATGCCAAAACGCGTAAAATATCGTAGAGAGCATCGTGGTAAAATGCGTGGTCGTGCTAAAGGTGGAACTGAAATTGCTTTCGGTGAATTCGGTTTACAAGCACAAGCTGCTTCATGGATTACAAACCGTCAAATCGAAGCTGCTCGTCGTGCAATGACTCGTTACATGAAACGTGGCGGTAAAGTATGGATTAAAATTTTCCCTTCTAAACCTTACACTGCAAAACCTCTAGAAGTACGTATGGGTTCCGGTAAAGGGGCACCAGAAGGCTGGGTAGCAGTAGTAAAACCTGGGAAAATTATGTTCGAAATCGCGGGTGTATCTGAAGAGGTAGCACGCGAAGCATTACGTCTTGCAGCTCACAAGTTACCTGTGAAATGTAAATTCGTAAAACGTGAAGAAAATGGTGGTGAATCTAATGAAAACTAATGATATTCGTGAATTAACCACTGCCGAAATCGAAACAAAAGTTAAAGCTTTAAAGGAAGAGTTGTTTAATCTTCGCTTCCAACTTGCTACAGGACAATTAGAGAATCCAACTCGCATTCGTGAAGTGCGTAAAGCAATTGCTCGTATGAAAACTGTAGTTCGTGAAAGAGAGATCGGAATTAATCGATAAATTGAGGGGAGGTTTGCATAGTGAGCGAACGTAACCAACGCAAAGTTTATACTGGTCGTGTAGTGTCTGACAAAATGGACAAAACGATTACAGTTTTAGTTGAAACTTACAAAACTCATTCCTTGTACGGAAAACGTGTTAAGTATTCTAAGAAGTACAAAGCCCATGATGAGCAAAACCAAGCGAAACTTGGCGATATCGTTAAAATCATGGAAACTCGCCCGCTTTCTGCTACTAAGCGTTTCCGTTTAGTTGAAATCGTTGAAGAAGCGGTTATTATCTAAATAGACGAATCGGAATTTTTAGTCCGAAGGGAGGTTTCATAACATGATCCAACAAGAATCTCGTTTGAAAGTTGCTGACAACTCTGGTGCACGTGAACTTTTAACAATTAAAGTATTAGGCGGCTCTGGTCGTAAATATGCTAACATTGGTGACATTATCGTTGCTACGGTAAAACAAGCAACACCAGGTGGCGTTGTTAAAAAAGGTGACGTTGTTAAAGCAGTAGTGGTACGTACGAAGAGCGGAGCTCGTCGTCCGGACGGTTCTTACATCAAATTTGATGAAAACGCAGCGGTTATCATTAAAGACGATAAGAGCCCACGTGGTACTCGTATCTTCGGACCAGTAGCTCGTGAATTACGTGATAGCAACTTCATGAAGATCGTTTCTTTAGCTCCAGAAGTTCTATAATTTAAGGTATTGCCTTGCTAAGGAGGTGCAGAATTAAGATGCATGTAAAAAAAGGTGATAAAGTACAGGTAATCACTGGTAAAGACAAAGGAAAACAAGGCGTTATCCTTGTGGCTTTCCCAAAGCAAAACCGTGTTATCGTTGAGGGTGTCAATATCGTTAAGAAGCACTCTAAGCCATCTCAATTAAATCCACAAGGTGGAATTATTACTAAAGAAGCACCTATTCACGTTTCTAACGTTATGATTTTAGATCCGAAAACAGGTGAACCTACTCGTGTAGGCTTCAAAGTAGAAGATGGTAAAAAAGTTCGTATTGCAAAAAAATCTGGTGAATTATTAGATAAATAATTTTCTTAAGAAAGGAGGTCACTTCATTGAATCGCCTTAAAGAGAAGTTCCAAAAGGAAATTACTCCTGCTCTAGTGAGCAAGTTTAACTATAAATCTGTAATGCAGGTACCAAAAATCGAAAAGATCGTAATCAACACTGGTGTTGGTGACGCGGTATCTAACTCAAAAGCGTTAGACAACGCAGTAGAAGAATTAACACAAATCACAGGTCAAAAACCTGTTGTAACTCGTGCTAAAAAATCAATCGCTGGTTTCCGTCTTCGTGAAGGTATGCCAATCGGTGCGAAAGTAACTTTACGCGGCGAGCAAATGTATGAGTTCTTCGACAAATTAGTATCAGTTTCTTTACCACGTGTACGTGATTTCCGTGGTGTTTCTAAGAAATCATTCGATGGTCGTGGAAACTATACATTAGGTGTTAAAGAGCAACTTATTTTCCCTGAGATTGATTATGATAAAGTAAGCAAAGTCCGCGGTATGGACATCGTAATCGTTACTACAGCGAAAACTGATGAAGAAGCTCGTGAACTTTTAACACAATTCGGTATGCCATTCCAAAAATAATGGAAGCCAACGCTAAGTAGAGGAGGCGAAAACGTGGCTAAAAAATCTATGATAGCGAAACAAAAGCGTACTCCTAAGTTTAAAGTACAAGAGTATACACGTTGCGAACGCTGCGGTCGTCCGCATTCTGTATACCGCAAATTTAAACTTTGCCGTATTTGTTTCCGTGAACTTGCATATAAAGGTCAAATTCCTGGTGTTAAAAAAGCTAGTTGGTAAAACCCACAAATGGGAAGGAGGTAAAACACATGGTGATGACAGATCCAATTGCAGACATGCTTACTCGCATCCGTAATGCGAACATGGTACGTCATGAGAAATTAGAGGTTCCTGCTTCTAAAATCAAAAAAGAGATCGCTGAACTTTTAAAACGTGAAGGTTTCATTCGTGATGTAGAATACATCGAGGATAACAAACAAGGTATCCTTCGTATTTTCCTGAAATATGGTGCAAACAATGAACGTGTAATCACTGGATTAAAACGTATCAGTAAACCTGGCTTACGCGTTTACGCTAAAGCTGACGAAGTACCACGTGTACTTAACGGATTAGGTATCGCTCTTGTTTCTACATCTAAGGGAGTAATGACAGACAAAGACGCTCGTCAATTACAAACTGGTGGAGAAGTAGTAGCATACGTTTGGTAATATATATTTAAAACGAACGGAGGTGTGACCACATGTCTCGTATTGGTAAAAAGATTCTTGAAATCCCTGCAGGTGTTACTATTACAGTTGCAGAAGACAATACTGTAACAGTAAAAGGCCCTAAAGGTGAATTAACTCGTACTTTCAATGCTGATATGCTTATCAAAATTGAAGAGAATACATTAACAGTTGAGCGTCCATCTGAACAGAAGGAACACCGTGCATTACACGGTACAACTCGTGCTTTAATCGGAAACATGGTTGAAGGTGTAACTGAAGGTTTCGCACGCGGACTTGAATTAGTCGGTGTTGGTTACCGTGCTCAAAAACAAGGTGATAAACTTGTATTAAGCGTAGGTTATTCTCATCCAGTAGAAATGACTCCGGAAGCAGGTCTTGAAGTTGAAGTACCTGCACCAACTAAGATCGTAATTAAAGGTATCGACAAGCAACGTGTTGGCGAATTCGCTGCTAACATCCGTGCTGTACGTGCTCCTGAGCCTTACAAAGGTAAAGGTATTCGTTACGAAGGCGAAGTTGTTCGTCGTAAAGAAGGTAAAACTGCTAAGTAAACCCGTTAGGTGAGAGAAAGGAGTGACAAGAATGATCACTAAAGCTGATAAAAATGCGACTCGTAAGAAAAGACATGCACGTGTACGTGCTAAACTTACTGGTACTGCAGAGCGTCCACGTTTAAACGTGTTCCGTTCTAACCAACATATTTACGCTCAAGTTATTGATGATGTGAATGGTGTAACGTTAGTAAGTGCATCTACTCTTGATAAAGACCTTGCTCTTAACGGTACTAGCAATATTGAAGCTGCTACGAAAGTTGGAGAATCAGTTGCTAAGCGTGCTGTAGAGAAAGGCGTTAAAGAAGTAGTATTTGATCGCGGTGGTTACTTATACCATGGCCGTGTTAAAGCTCTAGCTGAAGCTGCTCGTGAGGCTGGATTACAATTTTAATGGTCAAAGGAGGGAAAATTGATGCATCGCATTGACCCAAGTAAATTAGAACTTGAAGAACGTGTAGTTACGATAAATCGTGTCGCGAAAGTTGTTAAGGGTGGTCGTCGTTTCCGCTTTGCTGCACTAGTTGTAGTTGGCGATAAAAACGGTCATGTTGGATTCGGTACTGGTAAAGCACAAGAGGTACCAGACGCAATCCGTAAAGCTATCGAAGACGCTAAGAAAAACTTAATCGCTGTACCATTAGTTGGTACAACAATTCCACACACAATCAACGGTCATTTTGGCGCTGGTGAAGTATTCTTAAAACCTGCTGCTGAGGGTACTGGTGTTATTGCTGGTGGACCTGTTCGTGCGGTCCTTGAATTAGCTGGTGTACAAGATATTCTTTCGAAATCTCTTGGTTCTAACACACCAATCAACATGATTCGCGCTACTGTGAACGGATTAAGCGAACTTAAGCGCGCTGAAGATGTTGCAAAATTACGCGGTAAATCTGTAGAAGAGCTACTAGGTTAAGGAGGGAAAACAAATGGCGAAAAAGTTAGAAATTACCCTCACTCGTAGTGTAATTGGTCGTCCACAAGATCAACGTGCGACGGTAGAAGCTTTAGGTCTTAAAAAGTTGAATTCAACTGTAGTTAAGGAAGAAACTCCTGCTATTCTTGGTATGATCAACAAAGTTTCTCACCTTGTAACTGTAAAAGAAGCTTAAGGATAACTCATTAATATAAGGAGGTGCCTGGGAATGAAACTTCATGAATTAAAACCTGCAGAAGGTTCTCGTAAAGTACGTAACCGTGTCGGTCGTGGTATCGGTTCTGGTAACGGTAAAACTGCTGGTAAAGGTCATAAAGGACAAAACGCACGTTCTGGCGGCGGTGTTCGTCTTGGCTTCGAAGGTGGTCAAACTCCATTATTCCGTCGTTTACCAAAACGCGGCTTCACAAACATTAACCGTAAAGAGTTTGCTATTGTAAACTTATCAACGTTAAATCGTTTTGAAGATGGTACAGAAGTAACACCTGAATTATTGCTGGAAACTGGCGTTATCAGCAAGTTAAACGACGGTGTTAAAGTTCTTGCAAGCGGAGCAGTAGAGAAAAAACTAACTGTTAAAGCGCACAAGTTCTCTTCAAGTGCTAAAGAAGCAATTGAAGCAGCTGGCGGATCAGTTGAGGTGATCTAATGTTTCGTACAATCTCCAACTTTATGCGCGTTGCTGAGATAAGACGTAAAATATTATTCACTTTAGCGATGTTAATCGTATTCAGGATTGGCACGTTTATCCCCGTGCCATTTACAAATGGAGACGTACTGAAGGCACAAGATCAATTAAATGCTTTAGGTATTCTAAATACATTTGGCGGTGGAGCCTTGAAAAACTTCTCCATCTTTGCGATGGGAATCATGCCGTATATTACAGCATCCATCATCGTGCAATTATTGCAGATGGATGTTGTTCCTAAATTTTCGGAATGGTCGAAGCAAGGTGAAATGGGCCGTCGTAAATTAACGCAATTCACGCGTTACTTTACAATTGTTCTTGCGTTTATTCAGGGGTTTGGTATGTCAATCGGTTTTAACGGTATGGTAGGTGGACAATTAATTTTGAATCCAGGTTGGAGCACTTATTTATACATTGCTACGGTACTGACTGCTGGTACTGCATTTTTAATGTGGTTAGGTGAACAGATTACAGCTAAAGGTGTAGGTAATGGTATTTCCATCCTTATCTTTGGCGGTATTGCCGCAGCGATCCCAAGTGTTATATCTCAAGTGTATCAGCAACAGTTTCAAAATATCGGAGATCAATTGTTCATGAGTATCGTTAAAGTTGCATTGATTTTACTAGCTGTGCTAGCAGTTATTGTGGGTGTTATTTTCATTCAACAGGCTGTTAGAAAGATTCCAATTCAATATGCGAAGCGTGTAACAGGAGGAAATGGTGGTTATGCTGGAGCACAAAACACACATTTACCGCTTAAGGTAAATAGTGCTGGTGTTATTCCAGTAATTTTTGCTGTTTCATTCTTAATTACGCCTCCGACTATTGCACAGTTCTTCCCGAAACATGATGTATCGCAGTGGATTATTGCAAACTTTAACTATTCTCACCCAGTGGGAATGATCATATATGTTGCGCTCATTGTAGCCTTCACATATTTCTATGCATTTGTTCAGGTTAATCCAGAGCAAATGTCAGAGAATCTAAACAAGCAAGGTGGATATGTTCCAGGTATTCGTCCGGGTAAGAATACGGAACAATATCTAACAAAAATCTTGTATCGTTTGACCTTTGTAGGATCAATTTTCCTAGCAGCGATTGCAATCTTACCAGTTATCTTTACGAAATTGGGAAATCTTCCTCCATCTGCACAGATCGGTGGAACGAGTATGTTAATCGTTGTCGGCGTTGCTTTAGAAACAATGAAGCAGCTAGAAAGCCAACTGGTAAAACGCCATTACAAAGGGTTTATCAAGCAGTGAGTAAGTGGGAAGAATTGTCTTCCCTACATGCTCATGTACTCTGAGGGGGAACAAGGATGAACTTAATTTTAATGGGGCTTCCTGGTGCTGGTAAAGGTACACAAGCCGAACAGATTGTTGCCAAGTATAACATCCCTCACATTTCAACAGGAGACATGTTCCGTGCAGCTATGAAGGCTGAAACTGAAATGGGTCTACAAGCAAAATCTTTTATTGATAAAGGTGCACTTGTTCCAGATGAAGTTACGATCGGAATCGTTCGTGAACGTTTAAGTCAAGACGACTGCGTAAGAGGTTTCTTACTAGACGGTTTCCCACGAACTGTTGCACAAGCATCAGCTCTTGAAGAAATTATGAAAGATCTTGGCAAAAAAATCGACTATGTTTTAAACATTAATGTGGATTCAGGGTTGTTATTAAAACGCCTTACAGGCCGTCGCATTTGTAAAGAGTGCGGTGCGACTTACCACTTAGAATTCAATCCACCAGCAAAAGCTGATGTGTGCGATAAATGTGGTGGCGAATTATATCAACGCTCTGATGACAATGAAGAAACTGTAGCAAATCGTTTAGATGTAAATATTAAGCAAACAAAACCTTTGCTTGATTTCTACGAAGAGCTTGGTTACTTACAAAGCATTAATGGTGAGCAAGATATCAATAAAGTATTTGCTGATATCGATGTTCTCATCGGAGGCTTAGCGTAATGATAATCTGCAAAACTCCTCGCGAGATAGAAATCATGCGAGAAGCTGGCAGGATCGTTGCTTTGACTCATCAAGAGTTGAAACAGCACATTACTCCAGGAATTACAACGAAAGAGCTCGATCAAATAGCGGAAAAGACGATTCAAAAATATGGTGCTACGCCATCTTTTAAAGGATACAACGGATTTCCGGGGAGCATATGTGCTTCTGTAAATGAAGAGCTTGTACACGGAATTCCAGGGAAGCGCAAGCTCAAAGAGGGCGATATCATCAGTATCGATATTGGTGCGAAATACAATGGGTACCATGGAGATTCTGCATGGACGTATCCAGTTGGAAACATTTCTGAATCTGTTCAAAAGCTACTTGATGTCACAGAAAAATCGTTGTATCTTGGTCTAGAACAAGTAAAACCAGGCGAGAGATTATCAAATATCTCACATGCGGTTCAAACCCATGCTGAAGAGAATGGATTCTCGATCGTTAGGGAGTATGTTGGTCACGGAATCGGGCAAGACTTACATGAGGACCCTCAAATCCCGCACTATGGTCCACCAAATAGAGGCCCTAGATTAAAGCCGGGAATGGTCATCTGTGTTGAGCCGATGGTGAATCAAGGAAGACGATATGTAAAAACACTATCTGATGACTGGACAGTGGTAACGGTAGATGGTAAATGGTGTGCCCATTTTGAGCACACGATTGCTCTTACAGAAGCAGGATACGAAATCCTTACCACTTTATAAGTAGCTGGCTCTCCGGGATTTCAGAGCAGTGTAAAATGTTACTGATTTGAAGAAGGGAGAACTATTGAATGGCTAAAGATGATGTAATTGAAGTCGAAGGTACCGTTCTTGAAACGTTGCCAAATGCTATGTTCAAAGTAGAATTAGAGAATGGGCATGTCGTATTGGCTCACGTTTCTGGTAAAATCCGTATGAACTTCATTCGTATTTTACCAGGAGACAAAGTTACGGTAGAATTATCTCCGTACGATTTAAATCGTGGTCGTATTACGTACCGTTTTAAATAATATAGCACTCCGTAATCTTTAAGGAGGTTCGAGACATGAAAGTAAGACCGTCAGTTAAACCAATCTGCGAAAAATGTAAAGTTATTCGTAGACGTGGAAAAGTAATGGTTATTTGTGAAAACCCTAAACATAAACAAAAACAAGGTTAATCAGAAGGAGGTGCATTCGTAATGGCACGTATCGCAGGTGTAGATATTCCTCGAGACAAACGCGTTGTTATTTCTTTAACTTACGTATTCGGCATTGGTCGCACAACTGCTGAAAAAATTCTTGCTGAAGCAGGTATTTCTGAAGAAACACGAGTTCGTGATTTAACGGAAGACGAATTAGGACGTATCCGTGATATCATCGATCGTATTAAAGTTGAGGGAGACCTTCGTCGTGAAGTATCTCTTAACATCAAACGTCTAATGGAGATCGGTTCTTACCGTGGTCTTCGTCACCGTCGTGGTTTACCAGTTCGTGGTCAAAACTCTAAAAACAATGCTCGTACACGTAAAGGTCCACGTCGTACAGTAGCAAATAAAAAGAAATAATAAGTAAAGGAGGTTGAACTAACAATGGCACGTAAAACAAACACTCGTAAAAAACGTGTGAAAAAGAATATTGAAGCTGGTATAGCTCATATTCGTTCTACTTTCAACAACACAATCGTAACACTTACAGATACTCACGGTAACGCACTTTCTTGGTCTAGTGCTGGTGCACTTGGTTTCCGTGGATCTCGTAAATCTACTCCATTCGCTGCGCAAATGGCTGCTGAAACTGCTGCTAAAGCTGCAATGGAACACGGTTTAAAAACTTTAGAGGTTACTGTTAAAGGTCCTGGTGCTGGTCGTGAAGCTGCAATTCGTGCTCTTCAAGCTGCAGGTCTAGAAGTAACAGCAATTAGAGATGTTACTCCAGTTCCTCATAATGGATGTCGTCCACCAAAACGTCGTCGTGTGTAATTTTTCTGTATAGAATTTTCCCTTTTGTCTATAATGGATATGATGCATTATCGAGAAATTTCGTACAGAAACATCGCTTGTTGTGCACAATCGGGAACTGCCTAAGGGGGACTTTCGGTTAGACAGGGGTTATACCTTTGTTTAACCGGGGTTTCGACGTTTTGAAGGAGGGTTTAGTTAATGATTGAAATCGAAAAGCCGAAAATCGAAACGGTTGAACTTAACGAAGATGCTAAATATGGTAAATTCGTAATTGAACCGCTTGAGCGTGGATATGGTACTACTTTGGGTAACTCCTTACGTCGTATTCTTTTATCCTCACTCCCTGGTGCCGCTGTTACTGCTATCCAAATCGATGGCGTATTACATGAATTTTCAACAGTTGAGGGCGTAGTAGAAGACGTTACGACGATCATCTTAAACTTGAAAAAGTTAGCTCTTAAAATCTACTCTGAAGAAGAGAAGACGTTGGAAATTGATGTACAGGGCGAAGGTATTGTCACAGCTGCTGATATTACTCACGATAGTGATGTAGAAATCTTAAATCCAGATTTACACATTGCAACGTTAGCAAAAGATGCGCATTTCCGCGTGCGTTTAACTGCAAAGCGTGGCCGTGGGTATACGCCAGCTGATGCAAATAAAAGCGAAGATCAACCAATAGGAGTAATTCCTATTGATTCTATTTATACTCCAGTATCACGTGTGACTTACCAAGTGGAAAAGACACGTGTCGGACAAGTGGCTAATTATGATAAGCTTACGCTTGATGTATGGACGGATGGAAGCATCGGGCCAAAAGAAGCTATCTCTTTAGGTGCCAAAATCTTAACTGAGCATTTAAATATCTTTGTTGGTTTAACTGATGAAGCACAAAATGCTGAGATTATGGTCGAGAAGGAAGAAGATCAAAAAGAGAAAGTTCTTGAGATGACTATCGAAGAACTAGACCTTTCTGTTCGTTCTTATAATTGCCTAAAACGTGCAGGAATTAATACTGTACAAGAGCTTGCGAACAAAACAGAAGAAGATATGATGAAAGTTCGTAACTTAGGACGTAAATCCTTAGAAGAAGTTAAACATAAACTTGAGGAATTAGGTTTAGGTTTACGTAAAGACGACTGAGGATTTAAACCCATCAACAAAGGAGGGAACTACGAATGGCATACAGAAAATTAGGCCGTACAAGTGCGCAACGTAAAGCTATGTTACGTGATTTAGCTACTGATTTAATTATCAACGAGCGCATCCAAACGACAGAAACTCGTGCAAAAGAACTTCGTTCTGTAGTGGAAAAAATGATCACTTTAGGTAAACGCGGAGATCTTCATGCTCGTCGTCAAGCAGCAGCTTTCATTCGCAATGAAGTAGCTAACGCTGAGACTGGTCAAGATGCACTTCAAAAACTATTCGCTGATGTAGCTCCACGCTATGCTGAGCGCCAAGGCGGATACACTCGTATTGCAAAAATTGGTCCACGTCGCGGAGACGCAGCACCAATGGTAATTATCGAGTTAGTATAATGATAATTAAAAGGGCAGGACAGTTCTTTTCAAGAAACTGGTCATGGCCCTTTTTTTTAAATATAAAAATAGGCTAACTGTGCGAAGGAAAGGGTGCCTTCTATTGAAAAAAGAGAAACTTCGGATAGAAAATATATCATTTCAATATCCTGGGGCAGCCACTTATGCATTAAAAGATGTTTCATTTTCCTTATATGAGGGAGAATGGGTATCTATTATTGGACAAAACGGTTCAGGAAAGTCTACACTTGCAAAATTATTGAATGGTTTGTTTTTGCCAGAAGCAGGGACTATTACAGTAAATGATACAATGGTTTTATCAGAGGAAACGGTATGGGATGTTCGAAAACAAATTGGAATGGTATTTCAAAATCCAGATAATCAATTTGTTGGAACAACAGTGCAAGATGATGTTGTATTTGGCTTAGAGAATATCGGAATGCCAAGAGAACAAATGATTGAAAGATTAGAACAGGCCTTGCGACTTGTCCGTATGGAAGATTTTCTTAATGATGAGCCTCATTCCTTATCTGGTGGGCAAAAGCAGCGAGTGGCAATAGCAGGCGTTTTAGCACTTCAACCATCTATTTTAATATTAGATGAAGCAACGTCAATGTTAGACCCTCAAGGGAGACGTGAAGTAGTAGAAACGGTTAGACAACTTGTTACTCAAAAAGGTATTACCGTGTTATCGATTACGCACGATTTAGAAGAAGCGGCACAGTCAGATCGTGTCATTATTTTAAATAAGGGAGAAATATTAGAGGAAGGGACTCCAGAAAAAATTTTCAAATCCTCTCATATGCTCCAAGAAATTGGCTTAGATGTACCGTTTTCAGTGAAAATAGCAGAATTATTAAAAAGAAATGAAATTCTCTTGCAAAATACGCATCTTACAATGGAAAGCTTGGTGAACGAACTTTGGAGATTACATTCCAAAAAGTAGAGCATCGTTATCAATATAAAACTCCATTTGAAAGACGCGCACTTTATGATGTAGATGTGTCGTTTCCAAGTGGGGGCTATTATGCCATTATTGGTCATACTGGTTCAGGTAAGTCAACGATGATTCAACATTTAAATGGTTTATTGCAGCCGACAAATGGTACAGTTCAAATTGGTGAACATTTGATTTCGGCAGGAAAGAAAGAAAAAAAGTTAAAGCCACTACGTAAAAAAGTAGGGGTTGTCTTTCAATTCCCAGAACATCAGTTGTTTGAAGAGACTGTGGAGAAAGATATTTGTTTCGGCCCTACTAATTTTGGAGTATCTGTAGACGAAGCAAGGCAAAAGGCTAGAAAGGCAATTGAACTTGTAGGGCTAGAACCGGAACTGTTAACACGTTCTCCGTTCGAATTAAGTGGTGGACAAATGAGACGTGTTGCTATAGCGGGTGTACTGGCGATGGAACCTGAAGTGCTTGTATTAGATGAACCTACAGCAGGACTAGATCCAAAAGGGCAGAACGAACTTATGGAGATGTTTTATAAGCTGCACAAGGAAAAGGGGCTTACAGTTATCCTTGTAACGCATAATATGGAGGATGCTGCTCAGTATGCGGAGCAGATTGTAGTTATGCATAAAGGAACGGTCTTTTTGCAAGGAAGTGCAGAGGAAGTATTTTCACATGCCGATGAACTAGAGAAAATTGGTGTGGATCTTCCTATGTCATTAAAGTATAAACGTGCAATTGAAGAGAAGTTTGGTATTTCAATTCCAAAGGCTACCTTATCTTTAGAGGATCTTACTCATGAAGTTGTGCAGGTGTTACGAAAAGGTGGTCATGAATCATGCAGCAGTTGATTATTGGGAGATATATCCCGGGGAATTCACTTATTCATCAACTTGATCCACGTACGAAGCTGCTGATTGTCTTTTTATATGTATTTGTTGTTTTCTTAGCAAATAATGCGATTTCATATGGATTTTTATTTTTATATGCACTCATTGCTTTATTTTTTGCAAAAGTGCCGATTCGTTATGTACTTTCGGGCTTAAAACCAATTTTATGGATTTTTCTTTTTACATTTTTCCTGCATATTTTTACAAATAAGGAGGGGGATGTACTATTCCACCTTGGTTGGTTTTCGATATATGAAAAAGGATTAGAGCAAGGGATATACATTTCTGTACGATTCTTCGTTATTATTTTAATGACGACATTATTAACGTTAACGACGACACCTATTGAAATTACAGATGGTTTGGAGACGTTATTAAAGCCGTTGAAGCGTATAAAGGTTCCTGTTCATGAAATCGCATTAATGATGTCAATTTCTCTTCGTTTTATCCCGACATTAATGGATGAAACGAGTAAAATAATGAAAGCACAAGCGTCACGTGGTATTGATTTTGCCGGGGGACCGATAAAAGATAGAATGAAAGCTATTATTTCACTGCTCGTTCCTCTGTTTATCAGTGCTTTTAAGCGTGCAGAGGACTTAGCCATTGCGATGGAAGCTCGTGGATATCAAAGTGGTGAAGGACGTACTAAATTTAGGCAACTACGCTGGAAAACAAGCGATACAGTAACGATTGTCAGCTTATTTTGTTTAGCTTGTATTTTGGCATGGGTGCGATCGTAATGGAGAATAGAGAAATGGATAGAATAAAATGTACGGTTGCATATGATGGCATGCATTTTTGTGGTTATCAAATTCAGCCGAACCATCGTACTGTTCAACAGGAGATAGAAAAAGCATTGCAGAAATTGCATAAGGGAGAACTTGTTCGTGTTCAGGCATCTGGTAGAACAGATTCTACAGTTCATGCAAAAGGACAAGTAATACACTTTGATACTCCTTTGTCTCTTGAAGAGTGGCAATGGATTAATGCTTTAAACACAATGTTGCCAGATGATATTGTTATTAGGCAAGTAGAGAAAAAAACAGAAGAATTTCATGCACGTTACGGTGTTGAGAAAAAAGAATATCGTTATCGTGTATTATTATCAAAGACTGCGGATGTATTCCGTAGAAATTACGTATATCAATATCCATATCCGCTCGAAATCAACTCTATAAGAAAAGCAATTCCTTATTTTATTGGAACACATGATTTCACTTCTTTTTGTTCGGCAAAAACTGACAAAAAAGATAAAGTGCGAACAATTTATGAAATCGAGTTAATTGAACAAAATGATGAAATAATTTTTCGTTTTGTAGGTAATGGATTTTTATATAATATGGTCAGAATTATTGTTGGTACGTTACTTAGCGTAGGGCAAGGAAAGCTTGATCCTGATAGCATTCCAGAGATTTTAGCGAAACAAAATCGTCAGTTTGCTGGAAAGATGGCTCCAGGTCATGGGCTTTACTTATGGGAGGTAAACTATAACAACTAATCCTGGTGTAACATTTGCTTGACATTAGAAACTCAAAAGTATATCATAACATATGGTATTGTTTCTAAAACCACGATTAGCCCCGGAAGGAAATCGTGTTTAAGATAAACAATAGATTTTTTCTATGGAAAAGATAACGAGGAGGGAAACACATGCGTACGACTTTTATGGCAAAAGCTAACGAAGTTGAGCGTAAATGGTATGTGGTTGATGCTGAAGGTCAAACTTTAGGTCGCCTTGCTAGTGAAGTAGCATCCATTTTACGTGGTAAAAACAAACCTACATTTACACCACACGTTGACACGGGTGATCATGTAATTATTATTAACGCTGAGAAAATTCATTTAACAGGTAATAAATTAAACGATAAAATTTACTACCGTCACACTAACCACCCAGGTGGACTTAAGCAAAGAACAGCTCTTGAAATGCGTACAAACTACCCTGTACAAATGTTAGAGCTTGCAATTAAAGGCATGCTTCCAAAAGGACGCTTAGGCCGTCAAGTTTCTAAGAAACTTAACGTGTATGCTGGAGCAGAGCATCCACACCAAGCACAAAAACCAGAAGTTTACGAACTTCGCGGATAATTAATTAAAGGAGGGCTTACTTTGGCACAGGTTCAATACTATGGCACTGGACGTCGTAAGAGTTCAGTAGCGCGCGTACGCCTAGTTCCAGGCGAAGGACGCGTTATCATTAACGGTCGTGATTTTGAAAACTATATCCCATTTGCTGCATTACGTGAAGTAGTGAAACAACCTCTAGTTGCAACAGAAACTTTAGGTAACTACGATGTACTTGTAAACGTAAATGGTGGTGGATACACTGGTCAAGCTGGTGCTATTCGTCACGGTATTTCTCGCGCTTTATTAAAAGCTGATCCAGAATACCGTCTAACACTAAAACGTGCAGGTCTATTAACTCGTGACGCACGTATGAAAGAGCGTAAAAAATACGGTCTTAAAGGCGCACGTCGTGCACCTCAGTTCTCAAAACGTTAATTTTTGCGAACTACAAACCCCAACCATTTTGGTTGGGGTTTTTTTATGTTTCATTCCTCTTTTGCAATTTTTATAGCTTGGAATATTTTAGTGCTACCGCCACGCGTATGCTTCTTCTTTAGAAGTTTAGACTAATACGTATTAGGGAGGTTTATAAGTACTATGAATGTCATTGTCAGCTTACAAGAAAAACAAAAAGAAAAGCAGTTAAAATACGAGCGGAAGATGTTGCGGGAATTATCATTAAAAACATTGCGTTCAAATATTCGTGATGCCTTTCAAATGCAAGAGCTTCATCGTCAGTATGAAGATTACTGTATTGAATTAGGGATAGAATCTTATTTATTAGGAGCGAGATACAGTAAATTTGGTTATTATGGTGAATCGTTTTTTGATGTGAAATATAGAGCTTTAGAAGAAGAACAACAATTAACTGAAACGCTATTTCAATTTTTAACGAGTATGACTATGCGAGAAATAAAGTTGAAAGATGAGGAATTACTTTTTGAATCTTGTCAGCAGTTTATAGGATTGTGGTGGCAAGAAGGGTATGAAAAAGGTGAAAGAAGATATCGATTAAAGCTTCATTAAGACAAGCATAAACTTTCCTCTTGTCCCATATAAGTAATTAGAGGGACTAGCTGGAGGAGGAAAGGTATGAAGAGAATTCGAATTATCTCTTTTGCACTCGCTGCGGTTGTATTGTTTTTTTTAGTTAAACAAGAATTTCAAATTACAAAATCGTGGCGAGCTTGGAATTTACCCTTATCAGGGAAAGTAATTGTATTAGATGCTGGGCATGGTGGACCAGATGGAGGGGCTGTTGGTGGAAAGGATATTATAGAAAAGGATATTACGCTTGAAATTACAAAAAAGGTACAAGACTATTTACAAGAACAAGGTGCACTAGTTATTTTAACGCGTGAGGGAGATTATGATTTAGCTAACAAAGATACAAAGTCATATAGTAGACGTAAAGCAGAGGATTTAAAAAAACGTGTAGAAATCATCAATAAACCTGATGTAGACTTTTTTGCAAGTATTCATTTAAATGCTTTAACTAGTAGTGGATCGAAAGGCGCACAAACGTTCTATTACCGCTCTTCGATTGAAAATGAACGTGCTGCAAAATTTATACAGGCTGAATTGAGAACAAGTTTAGAAAACACGAATCGTTCTGCTAAGACAATTTCGCATGTATATTTATTAAAGTATTCTAAAACACCAGGTGCTTTAATTGAAGCTGGCTTTTTATCGAATGTGAACGAAAGGTATATGTTAAATTCGGAGAAATATCAGCAAAAGGTAGCAGCTGCAATATACCGTGGTATATTACGTTATTTCACGGAAAAAGGAAATCCTCCAGAATAAGGAGGATTTTTTTGAGCTTCTCTCGTTAACGAAGTTTTCGGAAAATATGTTATACTGGAAATGTAAACGCATTTATTTCAAGGATAAGCAGAGATAAATTCAATTAACATTACGTTATTTTTCATACAGGGGGCTGGGCTAATTATGATAACGAAAGAGCAAGTGGTTGAAGCGTTAGAAGGGATTGTAGATCCGTTTTTACATAAAACATTAAAAGAAACAAGTGCAATTAAAGAGGTAACAGTCAAGCCAGAGAAGGAACATGTGAGTGTCAAAATTGCAATCGTAAAAACCGGTACAGCGGAACAAATGCAGTTGCAGTCTGGAATTGTAAAGTTAGTAAAAGAACTTGGGGCAGCAACAGTTGGACTTCGTTTTGCAGAATTTACAGAAGAGGAATTAGCTCAGTTTGCACCGGAACAAGAAGAAGAGCAAAGTGAATCTTTATTGTCACCTAATTCAAAAACAACATTCTTAGCAGTAGCGAGTGGAAAAGGTGGCGTGGGAAAATCAACTGTTTCCGTTAACCTTGCAGTTGCTTTAGCTCGTTTAGGAAAAAAAGTTGGTATTATTGATGCGGACATTTACGGTTTTAGTGTGCCAGACATGATGGGGATAGAAAAACGTCCTATCGTAAGAGGTGACAAGATAATTCCGGTGGAACGTTTAGGTGTAAAGGTAATCTCAATGGGCTTCTTTGTAGAGGATAATGCACCAGTTATTTGGAGAGGACCTATGCTTGGGAAAATGTTAAACCACTTCTTCACAGAAGTAGAATGGGGCGATTTAGATTATTTAGTACTAGATTTGCCACCAGGCACAGGTGATGTTGCGTTAGATGTGCACTCAATGTTGCCATCTTGCAAAGAGATTATTGTAACGACGCCTCATCCAACAGCTGCGTTTGTAGCAGCGCGTGCTGGAGCGATGGCATTGCGCACTGAACATAGTATTCTTGGTGTTGTTGAGAATATGGCATATTTTGAAAGTAAGGTAACTGGTGAGAAAGAATATGTATTTGGAAAAGGCGGGGGAGATAAGTTAGCTACCGAATTACAAACGAATGTTCTTGGTCGCATTCCGCTACAACAACCCGATTGGAATAAAGAAGACTTTGCTCCTTCAGTATATGAAGATACACATACAACGGGCATTATTTATAGTAAAATAGCTGAAACAGTAATTGATAGAACAGCTGTTACACAAAAATAAAGTGAAACTTTAATCAGTGGGGTTCACCTGTTACTGACAACAATAAGGCTTTTGTTGCTAGTAAACCTTTCGCTTAACTAGAGGGGGCCATTTCGTCTGTTAATAGCAAGATAAAGTAATAACGAGTGAACAATGTATAAATTGTCCACTCGTTATTATAGTTATTATTTTTTACTATTCTTCCTTCTTCCCGCCTTGAGAACCACCGTCACCGCCTGCTTCTTTCTTACCAGATCCGCCTTTTTCAGCTTTTTGCACACCTTTACTAATGATATCAATCATCTTGGCTTGGAAGAGTGGACTTTCAGCAGTTTCTGTTAGTACTTGTTGTAGATATTGACGGTATTCTTTACTCTTCATTGTTTGTAACATCATTTTTTCTACTTCAGGATTTTTCATAATTTCTATAACGCCTGCTTGGTATTCAGGGTCTTTTAATAAGGTTTTCATTAATTGGGTTTGTTCTTTCCCCATACTTTTAGCGAACTTCGATGAGAACTCAGGATCTTTAAAGAGCTTTTCCCAGAATTGTTGCCCTTTATCGGATACCATGGCATCTTCAATCGTTTTCTTTACTACTGTTTCATCTAGTATGAGTGCTTGTTTCATTTTTTCATCAGTTAATACATCTTGAATAGCTTTCTTACCTTGATCTGTTTTTAAAATATCAACAATCATTTTCTTTGTTTGATCGTAATCTAGTTCGGATTTCGTTTCTTTTCCTTGTGCGCATGCTGCAAGTGCGATAAGTAGAAAAGAAGAAATGAAAATGAATAGCATCCGTTTCATAAGTTGGAACTCCTTTCAGCACAGTTCTCTCTTTTTAATATAAATATCTTTAAGGAATTTATACATGAACATGGCTAGCTTTTTGAAATTGTCATTGATACAATTTAATTAGAAATATAAGGATAATGGGGGATGTGTTGTGAATAGCCGCAAGTGGGTACGACTATTTTTAACGACGTTGTTTCTTGGTGGAATTAGCACAGTTATTATTGGTTTTGTTTTGGAGTGGGACAAGTACAATAAATTTTTTCAAAATTTCGACGGTAAGGAGATTTTAGCAGTATCTTTCTGGCTGATGGGTGTAGGATTTATTTTTAGTGTTATAAGTCAAATGGGATTCTTTGCATATTTAACAATCCACCGTTTTGGACTAGGGATGTTCCGCTCATCTTCTTTATGGAATGCAGTCCAGCTCTTCTTTATTGCATTCGTATTATTTGATTTTGTGTATTTAAGATCTGTACTTATTGCAAATGGGGAAGTCTCGTTAGGGAATAACATACTTGTTGCTGGAATATTATTTGTGTTTGGAGCAATTGTTGCTTATGTAAAAAGCAAAGAAACAAATAAAAAAGCATTTGTGCCAGCTCTGTTCTTTATGGTTGTTGTAACGATCCTTGAATGGGTACCGGCGCTTCGGATTAATGATACAGATTGGTTATATTTAATGGTTATACCGCTATTGTTATGTAACGCATATCAATTACTTGTATTACATCGTTTAATCGGAAAAACAAGTAAATCAGCTTAATAGAGAGATTTTATACACCAGCAGTTATAATGCTGGAAATGGTATGATTAAAAAAGCTCTACCACCTTCTTGAAAGGTAGTAGAGCTTTTTATGCGTGAAGAGTGGTAGGGAAGAAGCTACTTCACATCTTCACTTTTCGTACTTGTGTTGGAAATAAGTTGTGATACGGATATTTGCTCATATCCATCACTTTTTATTTTTTGCAGGAGCAGCGGTAAAGCTCTATTTGTTTGAAGGGCAGAATCGGATGCGTGTAATAAGACGATATCTCCACCTTTCAAATTATTAGAGACAGTGGAAACGATGTTATTTACACCTGGGTTTTTCCAATCGTTTGAATTATTACTCCAATGCACGACGGTGTATCCAAGTGATTCTGCGATTTTAAGGGTTGCTTTGTTAAATTCGCCACTAGGTGGACGTAACAGCTTGACTTGTTTTACACCAAGTTTCGTAAAAACATCTTGTGCTCGTAAAAGGTCTCGTCTTATTTCATTTGTCTCTAGAGAAGTGTAGGATGTGTAATTGTACCCCATACTACCGATTTCGTGTCCGTCTTTCATGATTCGCTCTACAATATCGGGGTGTCTTTCGGCCCATGCAGCAGAAAGGAAGAATGTTGCATTCTTAATTTCTCTTTCTTTAAGAGTATCTAGGATTGGAATTGCTTTTTTGTCTCCCCAACTAATATCAAACGTAAATGCAACTTGCTTTTTAGCGGTGTCTCCTTTGTAAATTACTTTAGGGCCTGTAGCAGTTGAAAAAGCAGATTCATGTGAATATGTTTTTAAAAAGAGTAGCCATGCTGTAAATAAGGACAGTATCACTATTAAGCTAATGTGTTTAAAATTTCTCTTACTCGTAATAAAAAAGAAAAACATAATATTACGCCCCTTTGTCCAATCCTTTTCAGTTACATATATGCTGTAAATATAAAAAAGAGAACAAAGGATTAATATCGTAAGTAGTGGATATAATGGATGATAGGATTGTGATAATTGAAAATGAGCGGAACGTTTATTGTTGCGTAAGGAATTATTGAGGTGATTGTTTGCTTGGGCTGATGTTGACAAAAGAAGAGAGAAAAGAAATGGAATACATATTGAAGAGAGAATTAGAGGAACTTTTATTTGATTTTGAAGATGAGCGTATTCATGAAGTTGTAAAAAAAGCCATGGAAGAAAGATATAAAATCATTTTCTGTTTATTCCGGAGAGTAGCTAACACAGAAGAATGTATTCGTTATGTAAGAAAAAGAATTTTTTATTAAAAAGTGTTGACGTTAATAGTTTGTATATGTTAAATTAATAACCGTCGCTGATGCGGAAACGCAGAAAACGACAAAAAGAAATTGAAAAACTTAGTTGACATCGAAAAACGAAAATGTTAACATAAGGAAGTCGCAAATGAGCGACCAAGTAGTTCTTTGAAAACTGAACGAAACAAACAACGTGAAACGTCAATTTTTATTTTAGATGCTAGACAAACTAACTTTATTGGAGAGTTTGATCCTGGCTCAGGATGAACGCTGGCGGCGTGCCTAATACATGCAAGTCGAGCGAA
>NZ_QXCO01000033.1:0-53315 GCF_003458115.1 Bacillus sp. ISO11
GTTTTTCCACTTTCTGTACCATCTAAATATCGTTTCACCGCTTGGATTTTTTCTTTTGAAGAAAATTTAGCCATAAAAAATGCACCTCCAATTGTTAGACTGTGTCTAACAATTGGGGTGCACTTCAAGAAATTAGGGCGGCTTTTATTGGATGAGGCGGAATGATTCGAGAACAAAAGGGGTTGCTGGATAAAGAGTTAATCTTATGACCTTTTCCGCAATTAGTGTTGTTAGCAGAACTAATAAAAGAGAATCCTATATTACTTCAGCGATGTTTAAATTAGCAACAAAAGCCACTGTAATAAGGGGCTTTTGTTGCTAATAATTTAATGATATGTGTACCCTCCATCTGGAAATAATACATTACCCGTAGTAAAACTATTTTGCATTAAATATAGAACAGTATGTGCAATTTCATTATTATGGCCAGGCCTTTTTACAAGAGAAAGAGATTTATAAGATTCATAAGCATTATCAAGAAATACCACCTAAAGTAGAATATAGCTTAACTGAACATGGAAAAACAGTCAGTACTGTTTTGGATAGTATGTGTAGTTGGGGAAGAGGGCATTTAGAATATATAGATAAAGATAAACCATAAAAATGTTATGTAAACTTATTGTAGTGTGAAGGGAAATATTGTTTTAATAATTTGTATTTTATAATATATAATTAAGGAGTGTCGTAGGTTATTATACATATTTAATTTATTTTTACAAAGGGGAAGTAATAAGATGAACGAATTAGAGTATAAAAGCTTCTATGATAAAGTAGGAAGATTAAATGGATGGGATTTTAGCAAAATAAAATGTGAAACTGTAGGAGATACATGGGACTTTTATAGTGAGGTAAAAGAAAGGTGTAAACCATCACATATTTTACTTGATGTTGGTACAGGCGGAGGAGAAAATGTACTTAACATAGCATCATCAGCTAAATTGTTAATTGGAATTGATAATTCTAACGGCATGATTGAAACGGCACATTCTAACTTGAAAAAATCAGGTGTACAAAATGTTGAGTTTCTTCAAATGGGTTCTGAAGCTTTAACATTTCCGAATGCCCATTTTGATATTGCTTCAAGTTGTCATGCTCCGTTTCTAGCATCTGAGTTAGCAAAAGTAATGAAAAAGGGTGCCTTTTTCTTAACACAACAAGTAAGTGAGAATGATAAATTAAACCTGAAAGAAGCATTTGGCAGAGGACAATGCTTAGGTGAACGAGATGGCACATTAAAAGAAAAGTATATGGATGAACTTATTAGTGCAGGATTTGATTTCGTGCAAGTACGTGAATATGATGTTACTGATTATTACAGTACGCCTGAAGATCTCATTTTCGTATTAAAACATACGCCTATTATTCCTAGATTTGGAGAAGAGGAAGAGGATTTTACTATTTTACAAAAGTTCATTGAAACGAATAGTTCTGAAAAAGGGATTCGTACGAATTCAAAAAGATTTATGATTATCGCTGTTAAATTATAATATATTTTAGTGTAAAAGCTGCTTTTCATTTAAAGAAAAGCAGCTTTTTGTGTGGAAAAGAATGCAGGAAATACTTGAAAATAATAGAAATAAATAAAGTGTAAATTGAAAAATCGAAATATAGAGGATGAGTGTTTTGAAACGTTACTATATTAACAATGAAAAATTAAACGTACATATTACTGAATGGGGGAATAAGGATAAACCTGTTATTTTTTGTTTACATGGATTAGGAAGTACGAGTTTAAGTTTTATAGAAATTGCTGAGGAATTAAAAGAAGAGTATAGATTTATCTCCGTTGATGCACCTGGACATGGTAAAACACCGCCCTTTGAAAGAACGGAAGATTATGAGATGCACAATTTAGCAAATTGGTTAAATGAATTAATAAATGGATTGAGAATCGAACACTTTTATTTTCTATCACATTCATGGGGAAGTTTTGTAGCGTTATTTTATTTGTTAAATCATCCAGAAAAAGTACAAGGAAGTATTCTTATTGATGGTGGATATCAAACAAAAAGGCTTCAAGAAGAAACATTGGAAGAAGAAATTGCTTATTATAAAAAGGACTTTGATGAATACGTTTTTAATAATTGGGACGAATTTTTCAAAAGTGAAAAAGAAGCTTATACTAGGTGGTCTTCATTGTTAGAAGTTGCTGTAAAGGACCTAGGGGTCGAAATGGATAATAAAGTATGGTGGCATGCCAGGGGGAATACAGCTAGTAATATAATAAGAGGTATGCATAAAGATGAAACGATAGATATATATGAGAAGCTGCCGGCTAATATTGTATTACTTCGAGCTACAGTTCCACAAGTTTGGGCGGATTATAGAGATAAGACAGTAAATGTTTTCAAAGAGAAAACTGACAGTATAGTAAAAGTAATTCCTGATACTACCCACATGTTGCACTGGGATAAACCAGAAATTGTTATAGCAGAAATAAAAAATAATTGGGGCTAACATATTCATACTAAAGTTGTAGTTTCTATATGAAAAATCCATCCTTCCGTTTGATTTTATCTATTTATAAGTGTAATACAATACAAATAGATAGTATGAAATAGGGGGATGTAAAATGATTACACATATTTCTGATATAAAACTACAAACGGTTTCCATAGAAGGGGTAAAACAAGTTTATAAGGACATATTATCTTTTCCAATAAAAATAGAAACAGCATCATTTATTCAATTTGAAGTAACACCTTATACAACAATTAGTTTTCAAGAAGTGTATGAACCAATTGCACCTGCACATTTTGCTTTTGAAATCTCATATTCAAAATTTCATGAAACAGCAAGATGGCTTGAGGAGTCTGGATTACTCATTGCGAAATGGAAAGATGGTCATATAATTGATGAAGAGGATGGTCGATTCAATTTATACTTTAAAGACGGAGATGGAAATCTACTCGAAATTATCGCACATAGATATGTTAAAGAAGATGTATTAGTACCGCAGTCACCTTTAAATATTTTATATGTAAGGGAAATTGGTCTTCCTGTTAAAAGTGTACCTATTTTTAGGGAATGGCTGAAATCAAATCTAAATATGAAAACGATGGAAGATGGGGATATTTTTAGCTTTGTAATAGGCGGCACTGCATACATTGTTGCAACGTGGTGGCAGCGACCATGGATTCCGATTGCGATGAAAGCTTTGCCACCGAAAGTACACGTTTCTTTCGGAACACCAGACGGCGCATTTTTACAGCGAATCCAAAATAACTTTAAGAAAAATAGTGTATCATTTGAATGTAAACGTAATGAAGTATCATTTATTGAGCAAGGATATACATTTTCAATTGTGCATACACCACATTTTCCTTCCGATATTCCTAGTAAATTAAACTTACCACTTTCTATTTAAGGATAGAAAGTGGTAAGTTTTTATATTTTCGTAGAGAAGGGTTTCCGCATAATTACACTGAATTTATATAGGAGTATAAGGTGTCAGCTTAATTTATAGTAAGGAGGGAAATGAATTGAATTTAGGAAATCCGATAGCTAATGGGAATACAGCAGAAATCTATCTCTATGATAGTAAGGTTGTAAAATTATTTAAAGAATATCTTCCAGATACAGAGTCTATAAATGAAGCAAAAAAACAAAAATATGCTTATTCATGCGGGCTACCAGTTCCAAACGTATTTGAAGTGACAAAGATAAAAAATAGACAGGCAATTATTATGGAATACGTAAAAGGAGATAGTATTGGTAATCTCCTGCTAAATAATTTAAATGAGGCAGAGCATTACATAAATATTTGTGTGAATGAACAAAAGAAGATTCATTCTATTCGTGTGAACACAGATGAAATAGAATCAATGAGAGAAAGGTTAGAGCGACAAATTAAATCTGTTTATAAATTGGATGAAAAACAAAAGAGAAATATATTGAATAAGTTACATTCAATCAAATTTGGACCTAGATTATGTCATGGGGATTTCCATCCGTTTAATCTAATTTTGAGTAATAAGAGCGTAAATATTATAGATTGGGTTGATGCTAGTTCAGGTGACATTCGCGCAGATGTGTTTCGAACATACTTGTTGTACTCACAATCTTCGGTAGAATTAGCTGAAATGTATTTACATATTTATTGCAGAAATACTGGATTAACGAGAGATGAAATTTTTCAATGGGCACCTATTATTATTGCGGCTAGAATATCTGAAAATGTAACGGCTACAAACATTGAATATTTAAATGATTTGGTAGCGCAGCATTGTAAGTAAAGAAAAGCTCTTCCTAAATTCATTTTTTATTATATCCGTTCTAACAATGCAATTGGATGAGTAAGGTTATTGAGATTTGTAATCGGATATTACATTTGTAAAGAAGGAGTCCATTTTATGAAAACTGGTGAAGCAATTTCAATGCATACTGAATTTGAGCAAGTTGCTCCGGCACTACAGCTTTCGAAACTACATAAGCGTTTCGGAGAATTTATTGCAGTTAATCATATTGATTTAATTGTGCCAAGAGGATCTTTTTACGGAGTTGTTGGGCCTAATGGAGCAGGGAAAACTACATCTTTATCAATGACCGTTGGTTTGTTACGACCAGATAGTGGGAGCGCAAAAGTTTTTGGAATTGATGTTTGGAGTAATCCAAAACAAGCTAAAACGCTGATTGGAGTATTACCAGATGGGTTATCTTTACCGGAAAGACTTACTGGTCGCGAATTATTAACATATATGGGATTGTTAAGAGGAATGAATGCCAAGGAAGTTGCTCAGCGAACAGAAGAATTACTTACAATTTTAGAGTTAAATAATACTGAAGGGACTCTAGTTATTAATTACTCTACTGGTATGCGTAAGAAAATCGGTCTTGCACTTGCACTTCTTCATGCGCCGAAATTACTTGTTCTCGATGAACCGTTTGAGGCGGTTGACCCTATTTCTGCAGCTACTATCAAAAAGATTTTACAGAAATTTGTTAGTTCGGGTGGTTCAGTAGTATTTTCAAGTCACGTCATGGCGTTAGTTCAACAACTTTGTGATCACGTTGCAATTATATCAAAAGGAAGAGTGGTTTCTTCAGGAACAATGGGAGATGTTTGCGGTGAAGAAACTCTCGAAGACATTTTCGTTCAGTTAATAGGGATTCCTGCAGTTAAAGGAGAGGAACTGTCTTGGTTAGTGTTTTGATTCGAATGAAGTTGTCTATCCTTAAAAATTCAATGAATAGTGGTAAAGCAGTTCTTTTCATTATTACAGGAATAGTTGGTTTATTGATTGCAATTGGAACCATGCTACTTTTTTCTTTTTATCCTACGGAACATAACGTTTCACATAGTATTCTTTACATTGCATTTGCTCTGTGGACAGTAGGGTGGGTTTTGGGTCCAATTATCGCTGGGGGAGATGGAATATTACGTCCTGAATATTTCGTGTTGCTTCCATTTACTCCTTATAAATTTGCTAGGGCGTTACTTGTTGTAGCTTTTATAGGATTAGGACCAATCGTTAGTTTAATAGCCTTCATAGGACTATTCATTTACGCAGCTAGGGTTAGCATATATGCAACTATAGTTGCAGTTCCAGCAATTATTTTACAATTAATATTTGTAGTATTGTTATCAAAAGTAGTAGTTAGTATTATTGGTGAGACGTTGAAATCAAGGATTGGCATGGAAGTGGGAGCAATGCTCTTTGGTTTCATTATAGCGTTTCTAAATGTGGGATGGTATGTACTTCCTGCTATTAATAAGATGACACTTAGTGATTCAACTTTACATTACATGTTTCCGTCTAGTTGGGCGATACTCGCTGTAGAGTATGCGATTCAATCCAATTGGCTATTAGCTTTTGTTTTTTTAATGCTTTTAACAATATTATGTGGATTTCTCTTTTTTATATGGACAACATTATTGATGAAAAGTACAGTGACTAAGAAAATCAAAGGAAGGATTATTACTAATAAACATAGAAAATCTTTACGTTTCTTTTCAGAAACGAAAATGGGAGCAACAATTACGAAAGAATTAAAAAGTTGGGGAAGAGATCCACAACGAGGCCGTTTCCTCCGGATGGGTATTTGGATAGGGGTATTTTATGGTATTTTAGTTACAAGCGCTAATATATCGTACTTAATGCCTTGGGCAGGGATAATTATGATTGTATTCACAAGTATGTTTTCCTGTAATATATATGGTTTCGAGGGGAGTGCATTATGGTTAACTTTGACGACACCTGACGCAGAACGAATTGATGTGCGTGGCCGTCAATTTGCATGGTTGCTAGCAGTTGGTCCAATTACAATTTTAACAACAATTATTTTCACGATTTCTAGCGGACTTACTTTCATTTATCCTTGGGTATTTACAGTAATACCAGCATTACTTGGTGGAGCTGCAGGTCTTATTATGTTATTTTCTGTATTTAACTTAGTACCAATAACTGATCCTCATCGCCGCGGGAGAGGGAGTGTTATCTCAGGTGATGATATGAATGCGAGTAAAATGTTTATAACAACGTGGTTAATGATGGTGATGGTACTAGCAACAACTATACCCGCTTTGTTAGTTGTATGGCTTGGGACATTACTACATGTACAGCTCTTACAATGGCTAGGTGTGTTGACTGGCATTTGTACAGGAATGTTTTTTGCTTGGTGGTTTGGGCGAATTGCTTACTTAAAACTTGAAAAAAGTGGATCTGAATTGCTATTTGAAATGAAGAATGGCATGAAAATATTGCGTGATGATAACAAAAAGAAAGATAACGGAAAAGCAGTTGAATTACCTAAGAAAAAACTAGCTATTGTTGTTCTTTTAGTATTTATGGGTATCTTTTTTTTGATTCATCAAAGTGTAGTCCCGTTAATTTTTGAGATATTTAGTGTAGATGATAAAGTTCGTCTTTTCTTTCTACCGCGCTATGTTCCACATATTGTTCGTATTCCTATAATCATCTTATTTGCTATATTAGGTATAGTATCTTTGTATAAAGCAATTGTAATTAAGAAAAAACATAAGAAGGAACATCAATTTATAAAAGATGAAATGTAGAATACCATTTAAAATAAATTAGTAATTATAGGATGTTGTTCAACTATCATTACCATGTAGTTGAACAACACTTATGTTAAATATTAATGAGAGAACGATTATTTTCAATCTTCATCCTATAAAGGTTCATTATCCGTATTTGTTCCTCAGTTAATTCCTCTTTATCCCAATACATATGCATTAAACTATATTCAAAAATCTCCTTTAATTTTATAAACAAAGGAAGTTTTTTTATCATTTCTGTAGATATTTCATTTTCTTCTTGATATCCATCAAGTATCGCTTTTGTAATAGAATTTTTATAGTCAACAATATTCCCATTTCCAACAAATGAGTATTCTATCGCGCTATAGATTGGAACTGCTAAATCGAATATGTAAAAATGTTTTTCACAGTCTTGAAAATCAATCATTGTTAAGTTTGTATTGTTTTCAACTAAAATGTTTTCTAACCATAGATCCCCGTGAATTAATCCATAATTTGAAGTGGATTTTTGTAGCTCTTTTATAGAATTTAAAACGTCAGATGCAATATCCCTAATAATAGTTTCTTCTTTAGGGATATACTTAAGAAAATTATATTCTTCATTTTCATACCAATCGTTTATATGTTTAACCTGTGTAGTCTTTTCAAAGCTTTTAGAAATACGGTGTAATTTTCCGATTTGTTGACCAAGCTTTTTAAATATAGTAGAATTCCATTCGCACCTTGGTAAATGTATACCAGGAGCAGATTTATATAATACTGTAAAAAGCTCCTTGTCTAATGTTAATTTTTCTACAAGATTCCCTTGTAAAGAAGGGAGTATTGGTGGAACATCTAAGCCGTTTTGGTATAAAAAATTCGTATATGTAACTTCTTCTAATTGTTTTTCATATGTTTTATAGTTTGTAATTCTAATGAAGTAAGTACCTTGTTCTGTAAGACATTGATACATTTCATTTGTTATGGGTTTAATGGTAATAAAATGTAACGGATATTGTTCATTTATAAAGTGAAGTATTTCTGTTTCTAGCTTGTTCATTGTAACGTCCTTTCCAAATTTGAATTTTTTAACGAGAGGATTAAAGAATCATAATTTACAAAATTCGTGTTTAACTTTTGAAATCCTTTAAAATGAAATATCATGTAATTTATTTGTTAATAATTAGTAAGGTTTTGCCCAAATATTAGTTTACGGAAATTGAAAATTTAATAGAAGGATGACAAAATAAGATAGCTGAAAAAATATAAAATTAACACTTACATATAGAGTCTAAAGGTTTTAGTGAATGGCTCACGTTATAATACACAAGAAATATCAAAAGAAGGAAACGAATTTCTCCTATACTTTTAAATAGGGAGTGAAGGAAATGAATGAACATATACAGCAGATGATCGATTGGATTGAGGGCAATTTGAAAAAGGGATTTTCATTAGATAATTTATCCCGTTATATGGGGTATTCTCCGTATTACTGTTCTTTTAAATTTCACCAAGTAACAGGCATTAGTATTAGACGCTATATTCTTTTGAGCAGATTGTATTTATCTACGGAGGATTTGACGAATGATAGAAAGATTATAGATATTGCATTGGATTACGATTATTCTTCGCAAGAGGCTTACAGTAGAGCTTTTAAGAATGTTTTTGGAATGAATCCAAGAGAATTCCAGCTTAACAAAATGCCTATTCAATCATTTATTAAACTAAAAATAGAAGGAGAGTTTAAAATGAATATTTCTAGAAAAATAGAAGTTGAACAGTTACGAAATGAAAATAGTGAGTTGTTTGATAAAGATGTACTTAACATATTGAGTGGCCAAATGATGTATGAAGAATTTAAAACTGAGAAGCTAATGGGTGAGTCTTATTATGCTCCATTTAACGAAGCGATGTGTGTGAATCCCGCTACTAAACATGTTTTTAATGAAGAGTTTATTAAAACAAGAGCAGAAGGTCATAACAGTTCAGTAGAAAGTTATAAAAAAAAGGTTATAGATCCGTTAGAAAAACTTTTTGCGAAAAAGTATAAATGTATTGTTTTATGGTTTGGTGAAGATATGTTTTGCCAAATGAATCTACTTGCTTTACTTTCATACCTTGAACAGTCTTGTTATGAAGGGAAAGTATACTTAAATAGTTTCAGGGAGGATGAATTTAAAGTAAATCAAATTGAACTTGAATTGGGTAATTATTCTACTATATACAATGAAGTATTAGTAAACCATAAAAAGACTTCTCATAAGGTACCACCTGTAATGTATCAGGCTATAGACTTATTTTTAGAAATGCTAAAAGAAGATAATATCGTAATGAAATTTATCTCTAAAAATCAAGGTTTATCAAATCAAGAATTATTAATAAAGTTGTTTCAACTTTTTCCAAAAATCGGATATGGTGATTCTCAGTACATAGAATTAATAAATAAAATAAAGAAGAAAGCTGAACCTAAAATATAGGAACAGCTACCTTCTTACAATTGTTCAAGTAACGCTAATTCGCCCTCTACAAATAACATTAGTTCTTTAATTGTTTCGCCAGAAAAATCAAAACGAATTCCAGCTGCTTCATATACTTCCGGTAAAGATTTAGAGCTACCTAATGATAAGGCTTTTTTATAATTTTCTAGTGCTTGTTTAGGATTTTCTTTATATTGCTTATACATTTGTAGCGCACCAAGTTGTGCAATTGCATATTCAATGTAATAGAATGGTATCTCGAATATGTGTAGTACAGGTAACCAGCCAGTTGCGATCCAATTTTCATAACCCTCAATATTTACGATGTTCGATTGGTAAGCGTTATGTAATTCTAAATATTTTTCATTTCTTTCTTTAGCGGTATGATTAGGGTTTTCATACATCCAATGCTGAAATTGATCAACGATAAGCATTTGTGGTAAATACTTAACAATATCTTTAAAGAAATCTAATTTTGCTTCTATAAATTCTTCTTTATTTTCATAAAAAATATCCCAATACTCCATCGAAAACAATTCCATTGTCATGCTAGCAAGTTCTGCTGATTCTGAAGGGATTTCTAAATATTTATGAAGCTCTAACTGCTTCATACAATCATTATGAATACTATGACCCATTTCATGGAGGAAAGTAGTAACATCATCATGTGTATGATTGAGATTCATAAAAATAAAAGATAATTGAGAAGCAGGCAAATATTCGCAAAATCCTCCTGGTCCTTTTCCTTTACGACTTTCTAAATCTAAGCAATTATTTTTATGCATACGGTCCAGTAATGTAGAAAATTCAGGATCTACTTTGTGTAAAATAAGAGAACTTTTTTCGATTAAATCACTCGCGTCTTCGATAGGTTTTAATGCTTTTTGATTTGGTGCGGTTGCTTTTAAATCCCATGGACGAAGGGTATCTACTTGAAGTTCACATTTTTTCTCATTAAATATTTTATCAATAAGTGGTACTACGTATTTACGAATAGATTCAGCAAGCTCATAGCAGTCATCAGGCGTATAATCAAAACGTTCATGTTTTTTAAACATATAATCACGATAATTATCTAACTGAATGTTTTTTGCTTTTTGGTGACGAATTACGATTAATTCATTTAATATATGTTGTAATTTATCTTCAACAGATAAGAACTTTTCGGAAATAAGCGTTTTTGCTTTTTTTCGTATATCACGATCTGAATCTTGTAAGTAAGACTGTAGTTCAGTAATTGTTTTTTCTTCACCGTCCCATAGTGCAGTTAAACCACCTGTAATTTCGAAGTACTCTGTTACTAGTTTGTCTTCAGTTATCTCTAAATCAATGTTCTTTTCACAAAATAATGTTTGCGCATTCTTTATTTTTTTATTTAGTAAGCTATTCGTATTTAGATCAAGTTCCATTCGAAAAGGTGACTCTAAATATTTATTATCAAATGAATTTTGATAACGTTTCAAAAGAGGTCGTACATATTGTTGATCATATTCGTAAGTATCTTTAATTTTTTTATTATCTGTATTACATTGGAAAGCGATATAGTGCGATTTTAATTGTTCTTCAATTTCCCAAATGAAAGTAGATTGTTTTTTTAACCAGTTTTCAAGTTCTAGCTTGGAAGAAATCACTTCATTTAATAAAGTAGAAAGAGTATTTTCTAATTCTAGTACATTACTAATATCAATCGTATTTACACGTTGCAATATATATCCCTCACTTTTTATTTACTTAAGGAAGTATTCTTCTTCTTTACTACAATCCCTTTTTTTCCTAAGAAGTTTGTGCCCACTACTCCAAGAACAATCAAGATTGTTCCGATGATGTGATAGTATGCGATTTGTTCATGTAAGAATACAACACCCGCGATAATTGTAATAAGTGTAGATAAGTTGCTGAAAACACTTATTTTAGCTGCTTCAATATAAGATAACGAATAGTTTAATAACAATGCGGTTAGTAAAGAAGATAGCAAACCTAAATATAAAATGGAAATAAGAAATGTTCCGTTCATAAATGGTTTAAAGTATATAGTTAATGTCCCTTTGTTTATATGGCTGACGATAGCAATTAAATTAAAACTAATAAAGCCAATCGCTGTCATTGTGTAGGTTAAATCCATTAGCTTGAAATTATTCGCCATTTTTCGTGCTAATACATTATAGAAAGCAGATGATAATGCCGATAACAAAATAAGAATAACGCCGATGACGCTAGTTTCATAAGCCCCTAGACCATTCATTATAAATATATAAATGACACCGATGACGGAGATGAGTACAGAGATTTTTTGTGATGTATTCGTATACTCTTTCAAAAAATAGGAAGCTAAGGGATCGCCGCTTGTATAATTCCCGCCTCAGATGAACTTGTATACACTAAGCCAAAAGCTTGAAAAGCAAAAAAAAGTGCTGGATAAAATATCGCAATTGGTAAAAGGGAAAGTATGTTTTTTAATGATATATTTAACTTTACGAATCCAAAAATAACCGGAATATTTGCTGCTATGAAAGCAACTGTAAAACGATGAGCCAGAGTATCAAGAGGGCTTGTAATGGTTAGTGTTAGTTTCACGAATAAAAAGGAAAATCCAATAATAAATGAATAGAGTAATGCTGATATATATGCTTTTGTTGTATTTTTCATAATTTCACCTCATAGTAGTTAATTTCTTACTGGCCAGTATACGTACATAGTAATCTTTTTGATCTAGTGCTACAATGTGAACAAATACAAACTGTACCGGTACAAAATAAACGTAAGAGGTGTCATAATGTATAAGTATTTACATGTTTTAAATGATATAGAAAACATGATTCAACATGGAGTGATAAAAGAAGGAAAGAAATTACCGTCTATACGGTCACTCGTTACACAATATGAATGTAATAAAGCAACAGTTATACGAGCACTTCACGAATTAGAAAAGCGTCATATTATTTATTCCGTGCCTCAAAGTGGGTACTACGTTGTTAAAAAATCTGGAAATACCATAGAAAATAACGTGATAATTGATTTCGCTTCTTCAGCACCAGATCCAGATGTTTTCCCATATTTAGATTTTCAACATTGTATTAATAAGGCTATTGATACGTATAAAAATGATTTGTTTGTATATGGAACGCCGAAAGGGTTACCATCTTTAATACCAGTTATTCAAAAACAACTAGCAAATTATCAAGTCTTTACAAAAGAAGAAAATATTTTTATAACGTCAGGTGTTCAGCAGGCACTTGCTATATTAACTTCCATACCATTTCCGAATGGAAATGAAACTGTATTAATTGAACAGCCAACATATCATCTATATATTGATTATCTAGAAATAAATAAAGTTCCTGTAATCGGTATTAAACGTACGAATGAAGGTATCGATTTGAATGAATTGGAGCAAATATTTCAAACCGGAAAAATAAAATTCTTCTATACGATACCGAGATATCATCATCCGCTTGGAACGTCTTATTCTAAAGATGAGAAAGAAAAAATCACACTATTGGCTAAGAAATACAATGTATTTATAGTGGAAGATGATTATTTAGCAGATTTAGAAACTGATTCAAAAGCAGATCCGTTATATAGCTTGGATAATTGTAGTCATGTCATATATTTGAAAAGTTATTCGAAGATTATTTTTCCAGGTTTACGGGTTGGAGTTGCGGTCATCCCACGATCCATTGCAAATGCTTTCTATACATACAAAAAAATACTAGATATTGATAGTCCGATGATTTCTCAAGCGGCTTTAGAAATTTATATAAAGAGTGGTATGTTTGAACGTCATAAAAGTAAAATTAATTCTTCCTACTACAATAGATCAATAAAACTAGCAGAAACATTAGAAAAAGTGCAAAATGAAAATTCATCATTATTTACATATAATAGACAAAACACACTTGGAATACACACTTGTTTAGAAATGCAGAAAAACATAGTTACAGAAACACTTATACAAAAATTAGGTGACATTCAAATAAGTGTCGATACTATTGATAAGAATTATATGAGGGATTTTCCTAAAGAAAAACTATTAAAATTAAATGTTTCGAATGTAAAAGAAGATAAGATTGAAGAAGGTATTCGTAAAGTAATTGAGGAAATCAAGCAATCAAGACAGTTGGATTTTCAGTTTAGAAAGGAATAATTTGAATTAGGAGGTTTGTTGTGAGATTGTTTTACAATTAGTTACTCCAGATGGAGAAGCCTATATGAGGAAATATGATAGGAAGCATATACCAGAGGTTATAAAGCTGAATAAAATGAAACGATTACGGAGAAAAGTAGCAGTTGTGGCCGGAGCAACTATATATGTAACTGAATAACTATATGTTTTTTAAGAGCACTCTTAGCAAAAAGTGCTCTTTTTCATTAATGTAAATATTTACTTAGCATCTTTTTAAAATGATTTTTATCATAATTTACATATTGCGTAGCTGTATTTCGTATTGAATCTCCCGCGTAAAATCTTTCGTATAATTCGTGTCTTGATCCTAATGGGCTTCCAATAATATCCCAGGCTAACTTAAATAATTTTGTGCGTTGTTCGGCATCTATATTTGTTCCTTTAAAGTGCTTTTTCAATAAATCATCTATTGGACTCTGGAAGTCATTCGAGCTCGAAGGAAGTTGAATGAAACCACCTGCTCCAATTAATTGTAAAATTTCTATTGCACGGGGATAATATTTGGAACCAAGATTCCTTGCAGTTTCGATATATTTAAATTTCGGCAAATAAGTTTTTGTTTCATTTGTAGTACCTTCAACTTCTGCAGCAATTAAAAGTGCGCGAATTGTTTCGATTTGCATAATTAATTCCCCAAGCTTCTCTTGAACATGCAAATAAGTAGTAGCACCGATTGCTTCAGCAATTTCACAAGCAATTGCAGTTATAAATTCTAGCTTTACTACTAATCGTACAATTGCTTGGTGATAAGCTAAACTACTAGAAGCTATATCTGACTTTATTGCCCATAACGCTTCAGGGTTGTTATATAGTAAGACACGTTCCCATGGTACAAATACATTATCAAAGATTAATAGTGCATCCGTTTCATCGTACTGTGAGCTAAGAGGGGAATCAACTGTAATTGAATGTGTATTCGCAAATGGTTCTCTACAAACCATATGTAATCCAGGAGAATTGGCTGCCACAATGAGAAAGTGAGCTAAATCTTTTTGAGTATCAGTCAGTTTTGCTAATGGATAGATTAATAAATCATTTGAATAAGGAGAAGCAGTACCGATCATTTTAGCACCACTTAAATAAATTCCGTCAGAAGTTTTCTTCGTAACTCTTAGTAATCCTAAGTCATTTGTATTCAACATTGATTCTGTAGATCGATTTATTTGTGGATCACGTTGAACTACGCTTAAGAACAAGTGATTATCTCTCGCTTCTTCATAATAAGATGTAATTTTATCTGGAAACTGTACATCGAATTTTTTATAAAAATATTTTGATACGTACCAGCCGGTAAGTCTCGATCTTGCGTAATCAGATAGTCTACTCATTACACCGTCTGTAGCATAACTCCACGTTTCAAAAGCGGTTCTCCTCATTAATAATTCGTTATAGGAATTCGGAATTAAAAAGGCTGTATGGACAAATTCTTTCGTTTTTGGGCTAACATATCCAATAGAATCTCTTCGTATTGGATCATCAAACAATGAAAATAAATTAGAAATGGTACTTAATGTTCCTGCAAAATGTTTGTCTGTAGTTACATCTACTTTTTGTCCATAGAGCCAAACGTTACGACCATCTTGTAAGCTCTTTATATAGTAATCTTTCAAATTTTGCATATTTCCTCCTTCTAAAGACTATTCATATATTTGGACATCTTTTAATGGGGGGGAATATACGTGGAAAGTTATTACTGCCGAATCTGTAGCATTATACATTTTATGCACAGTATCTTTTTTTACTGTGAAAATATTTCCCTCTGTAAACTCTTCAATCCGCTCGCTATTATTTTCGTACGTTATATTTTGTAGCGTACCATTGACTATTAGTATACATCCTACAGATATTCCGTGATCGTGCACAAAAGTCTTTGCTTTGCTGGGGAAATTTAATACTAAAATCTCTACAAATTCAGACTGATAGATAACGTTCCGTCCGTATTCAAGATTAACTGGTGAAGTAATAAAAGGAGATATTTTATGAAGTGAAATATTTAATGATTGAATAGCGTGTATTAAATTGACCGTATCGTAGTTACATAGGTTATTAAACGTTTTTTGTATGTTATGAATCAATTTGCATGTAAAACTTCCTCCTAAGCATGTACAGTAAAAGAAAACCTAATCTAATATTATATAGAGCGTATTGAATTACATAATATTGTATTGAAACATTTCCAAAAAGTTACTTCTTTTACTTAGGAAGTTCATTTAATTTGAAAATTGCGGTAATTAGTTCCGTTAAAATGATATGCTTGAACTATATATTTTTTATCCCGTTAAATCCCGACTGGTGAGGGCTGATAATCAGTGGAGGATGAACAAACCCCCCACTGATTAAAGTTTCACTTTATTGGAAAGGTGATGAAATAAATGGCAGTTCTTTTAGTGGAAAATCTATATCAAATGTCTATTGTTTTACTGATTTTATGTTCATTTTGTTTTTATAGATATTTAAAGAAAATAAAAAAGGAAAGAAAGCTTACAGGTTTTGAAATTACGATGTATATCGTTACGCAACTTGCGTATTTCATTTGGGCGGCAACAACTTTTCTTAAAATGTTATCAGAATAGTAATCTTAAAGTGTTAGATGCTGAACAGTAATGTACAGGAGCAGTAACGGTATAAACGTGGGCAAGGGTAATTTCTCTAGTGGGTAAATAAATATAGTCGATAACTAGATGGATAACAATATTACTTATAACATCTTTATAAAAAGAGAGGATATAAATGGAACAATATAAATTAATTTTAAAAGGGCCTAAACAACTCAAGTGGGAAATAAATGAAATTAAGGACATACAGGACGATGAAATTATCGTTAAAACAATTGCAGGAGCGATAAGCATTGGGGCCGAGTTACCACAGTATAATGGATCCGATGTTACGGAAACGAATCCTTTTTATCTAAAAAAACTGGATATGAAAGTTATGGTGAAGTGATTGAAGTTGGTAATAAAGTAACACATGTAAACGTAGGTGATAAAGTAGTTTCTTTTTATGGACATGAAACGATAGGGATAGTTAAGGGGCATAAAGTAATCCGAGTGCCTAGTTCTATACAACCTAAAGTTGCTTTATTATCTATTCTTTCATGTGATGCCGCTAAAGGAGTATTGAAACTAAACCCGCGACAGGATGAAAAAGTACTTATAACTGGAATGGGAGTTATTGGTTTACTCGCTTGTAATTTCTTAAAATACTATGTAGGCATTGAGCACGTGGATGTTGTTGAGCCTAATAAAAATAGAAGAGATTTTGCAAAGAAGTTTGGTGCGAAAAACATATATGATTCAGAAGAGAAAATAATAGAAACATATAATTATGGTTTTGAATGTTCTGCTACAAATAGTGGGTTCCATACTTTGCAAAAAACTCTTAAAACTAATGGTGAAATATGTATACTGTCTGATGGTAATATAGAAGAACTAACATTAACTGCTAACTTTTATCAGAAAGAATTGCAAATCATTGGATCAAGTGATGGATCCGATTATCAAAAGCATGCAGATTGGTTTTTTGAAGAAATAGGAAAAACACCATTTATAGAAGAGATCTTTCAACATGAAATACATTATACTTCACTCATAGAATGCTTTGATGAATTGAGTTTAGGGATAATTAAACCATTAAAAGTATATGTTTCATATGAATAACGAAAAAAATGAGTAAATATTTGTCACATACCTTACAAATGTTTCGTCACATTTATGATTACTAAATGAGGAGGAACATATATGAAAATATTTGTAGCAGGTGCAACTGGTGTAATAGGACGTTCTTTATTACCACTGTTAATAAAAAATGGGCACACGGTGTTTGCGATGATCCGTACTACTTCGCAAGTAGAAGCAATGAAAAAGGTTGGTGCCATACCAGTAATAGCTGATGTATTTAATAGAGAGTCTGTATTTTCTGTATTAGAAGAAACAAATCCCGATATAGTTATTCATCAATTAACGTCATTGTCATCATGGAATTTTGAGGATAATGCAAAAATTAGAACAAAAGGCACTCGTAACCTTGTCGATGCAGCTAAAAATGTAGGGGTACAGAAAATAATCGCTCAAAGTATTTCATGGGCGTATGAACCAGGGGATACATTTGCGACTGAAAAAGATTCACTACATATTACTGCTTCCGCGCCTCGGCAAGTCACTGTTAATGGCATATTAAAATTAGAAGAAGCTGTTACTGAGTTACCTGAATCGGTTATACTTCGTTATGGCACATTATATGGACCAGGAACATGGTATGCGGAAAACGGATTAATAGCAAATCAAGCTCGTTTATACATGTCGAAGATGCTGCAAGAGCTACTATGCTAGCCCTTAATTGGCCTTCAGGAATCGTAAATATTGTAGATAGTTATCCAGCAACTAGTAAAGAATGGTTACCAATATATGCAGCAGCGATAGGAGCACCTAAGCCTAAAGTTCAAGATGGGAAAAATAGTTGGGAAAGAGGAGCTTCCAATAATAAGGCACGTAAAGAGTATAGTTGGATACCTTTATTTCCAGCATGGTCTGAAGGATTTAACAACTTAATAGGTAAGTAAAACACAACTTTAATGGGAATGATAGTAAAATACACCATTAAAGGATTGGATTATTATGAATATAATTTGGGAAAGTATTATATTAACTTTTACTGGAATAATTGTTTTGAAAATGACAGGTAGTGCATCTGTCAGCCAAATGACAAGAGCTGAAATCATTATAGTTGTATCAATTGGCCGTATTATTGTAGAACCTGTATTAAGTAGAAAAGTAGTCCCATCTATATTCGCGGCCATCATATTTGCAAGCATACTACTTATCATTCATTTCTTTGAATTGAAATCAAGGAAGGTGGAACAATTTCTAAATGGAAGTAGCATTATAATTGTTGAAAACGGAGAGATTGTAAAAGAGAATTTGATTCAGGCAAAAATGTCGGAGCAACAACTATATATGCAATTAAGAGAAAAAGGGATCCATGATGTAACGAGTTTACAGCAAGTTACAGCGGAACCGAATGGGCGTATTGGTTATCGATTAATAAAAGAAGCAGAACCAATAACTTTAGAAATGTTAGAAAAAGTATTAGATCGGTACAATATAAAAAGATAATTTCTCGTGAGAAAAAGCAAATTTTTTAACGATAAAATGTAAGAGAGAACTATAATTAAAAGTTATTAAGAATTATTAAAGATGTTTATATATTGATTATGCACAAATAAAAAGGACAAGCATATAATAGAAGTACCTATTAACTTTAAGTAACCTTAACTTTCGTTAATAGGGTATCTCAAAATCCCCAAAAGAGCACTTGCGGAAACAAGTGCTCTTTTATTTGGAATTTTAAACCATAAATATTGAATAAAATGTTAAACTGAAAAGAGCAATTTTTGTAATTAAAACTGTAGTATATGAATGGAGTGTTATTGAATGCAAACAAGAAAAGCCTATCTATATGTATTTGACACGATGTCGGATTGGGAGTACGGACATTTAATTGCTGAACTTAATACAGGGAGATATTTTAAAAAAGATGTAGCGCCTTTTAAAGTAGTCACAGTTGGAATAAATAAAGAAATGGTTATTTCAATGGGGGGCTTGAATATAAAGCCGGATATTTCCCTAGATGAATGTATCCTTGAGAGTAACGATCTATTAATTTTACCTGGAGGGAATACTTGGAGTGAAGAAATACATAAACCTATTTTGCAAAAAGTTGATGAGGCTTTAAAACTTGGTACAATTGTGGCTGCCATTTGCGGTGCAACTATAGGTCTTGCAAATTACGGTTACTTGGATTCTATAAATCACACAAGTAATAGTTTAGAGTATATGAAAATGGTTTGTCCTACTTATAAAGGAGAAAATTTTTATAAAGAGGGACCTGTATCATCCAGTGAAAACTTTATTACCGCATCGGGTGTAGCTCCTCTAGAATTTGCCATGGAGGTATTGAGAAAATTAGATGTATTTGCGCCGGATACACTTCATTCATGGTATAAATTGAATGAGACTCATGAAGCGGAATATTTCTTCCAGTTAATGAATTCAATTAATAGCTGATTAGTATTTCGAATGAAAATTATATTTTAGATGATACGAAAACTAATAACGAAATAATATTATGAAGATAAAAGGTAAGGGTGTTCCTATGAATATATGAGAAAATATCCTTACCTTTTATAGTATTATTTCTGAAAGGCAAAAGTAATAGCATTTGTTTTTAATTGAATGTGTCTTTCATTACGAACTATATTATAAGCTAATTCTTTTATTTCAACTTTTACTTCTTTCCATCCTTTATAAATACTTTTTAATAGATGTATCATTTCATCAGTTGGGAGATTAATTTCAATTAAAGCTTCTAATTCTTCATTCGTTTTTAAAACAATTTCTTGTATGTTAGAGTTAATAATTAAACAATTAATACCGCCGTTTTTTGTCCCTTGTTTCATAGAATGGAGCACTTTTTTAAAATCTTCTTTTGATTTAACATGCTCTAAACTTGATACTGCAACGATATAATCATAAGCGTTAGAGTCAATATGATAGTTTTCAATTTCTGCTTGTTCTGTTTTTATAACCTCGAATACATCATGTTCTTTACTATAAATTTTTAGCTTTGTTAAAGCGGAATCAAGTAAATCAACACATGTAACAGTGCCATTATAATTTTTTATTATTTGTGCAATTGGAATGCTATTTCTACCGATGCCAGAGCCAAGATCAAGTCCTTGCAAGTTCAAAGTGATCCATCAAGTCCATAACTGTTTTAACCGGTTTGTACAGCCAAGAGCCAATTTCAAATAGTTTATATTGTTCATAGCAAAGGCCGTGATATTTCTTTTCTTCTTGTCTTATGTAATCGATACGGTTCACATTGTTTCAGCTCCAATATTTTTATTGCAAAATGAATAGGTGGGACAGCCTTTAACATTTGTTTGAATTCGAAAAATACCACCAGCATGTGGATACTCTTTTAATTCGTCATCAGTCATTCTTGTTCTGGCTGTTGTAACATATAAATCTGTTAAATTAGGTCCTCCAAATGTACATGATGTTACATATAAAGCTGGAATTGGAATATTTAATATTTGTTCTCCAGTAGATGGATTCCATCTAGTTATTTTTGAACCTCCCCAATGTGCAATCCATAAACAGCCGTCTTCGTCAATTGTCATACCATCAGGTAGACCATCATTTTCAGAGAAAATGATTACATCAATTGGATTATGAATGTCTCCAGTACGTATATTATATTGATAGCGAACCACTTTTTTAGTAGGTGTATCTATAAAGTAAAAGTATGTATGATCAGGTGACCAAGCAATTCCATTTGATGTATTTACATGTGAAACTTTTTTCTCTACACTTAAATTATGATGTAAACAATACAAGGAACCTGCAGCATTCATACCGTATGTATCTGTAGAACCTGCCCAGAAACGACCAGCTGGATCACATTTTCCATCATTGAAACGATTTTCTATTAAATGTGGTTCAGGGTCAAAAATATGTGTCAGTTTTTCGGTATTTATATTAATAGAATAAAAGCCTTTTTCCATAGCTAAGAGTAGTACATCCTCTAAATATGGAACAACACAGCCGATTTGTTGATTGAGTGCAATTACTCGGTTCGTATTAGCAGTAGGATTGTATATGCATAATTTTCTCTCCATAATATCAACCCAATATAAAAGTTGCTTTTTTTCATTCCAACATGGTCCTTCAGCTAAACTTGCTTTAGCATCTAAAACTAATTCTATATTACTGAACAAGATGTTCACCTCGCGTTATAAGATATTAATATAATTCGATAAGAATAGAGGTAAACCTTTTAGTCAAAGGATATTAAAATTTATGCTGTAGAAAAATGACCTTCTCACAAGTGATTAAAAAAGTGTATAAACAAGGAGAGGAAAATGCATATGATGTTTTATGAGATTGTTTGCTTTTCTTGTAAGAATATATTTCGTGTTTACGAAGGCAGTGAAGAATATAAGCGATTTAAAGAAAAACCAAACGGGGCATATTGTTGTGATGAGTGTAGTCATAAAATTCAATTAGAAGCGATAAAGAATTTTTTTAGGTAATTATATGTTTTTGATTCGGAAAAGTTTGACAATAAAAGTGTTATAAATTATCATATTAAAAAACTAATATTTAAAATGGCATGGAAGAGAAGAGTAGTTAAGAAAGAATACGTACAGAGAGCTCTGGTAGCTGAGAAAGAGCGGTATACATCTTAACGAAAAAAGACTTGGAGCTGCGCAAGGAACTAATTTATTTAGGGATGGTGCGACGGGTTCTCCCGTTATAGAGATTGGGTATAAGCATATTTTGCCGTACCTGAAGAGGTTAATATGGTGACATATTAACAAACTGAGGTGGTACCGCGAAGCTAACAACTCTCGTCCTCAAGATGAATAATCTTGGGGGTGGGAGTTTTTTTATTGCATAAAACTGAGAATACGAAAACAAAAAATAATTGAGGTGAGCAATAAATGCATTGGGCGTATGAAGTAGCACATGAATTAATTAGGAAACATCCAAATAAAGAAACGTTTGTTTGTGCATCTGGAATTAGTCCTTCAGGTTCTGTTCATATTGGGAACTTTCGTGAAATCGTAACGACTTATTTCGTAGTAAGAGCACTTCAAGGTTTAGGGAAAAAGACTCGTTTTATATTTTCGTGGGATGATTATGATCGATTTAGAAAAGTTCCAAAAAATATTGATCCATCTTTTGCAAAGTATATTGGTATGCCATACTGTGATATTCCAGATCCGTATGGATGTCATAACTCGTATGCGGAGCATTTTGAAAAAGAGTTTGAAACATCGCTTCAAGCATTTGGAATTGAAGTAGAATTTATTTATCAACATGATGAATATAGAAGTGGAAGGTATAACAAAAATATTTTAGAGGCTTTGTATAAACGAAAAGAAATATATGATATTTTAATGGATTTTAAAACTGGAGAGTGTAGTGAAGAAGAGCGAAACAATTTTTATCCAGCTACATTATATTGTGAGAGGTGTGGAAAAGATACAACAACTATTACACATTTTGATGAAGTATTAAAAACAGTCCGGTATGAATGTGAATGCGGAAATGAAAAAGAATTATCCGTATTAAATACAAATAAAATGAAACTAAACTGGAAAATCGATTGGCCGATGAGATGGATGATAGAGGATGTTATTTTTGAACCGGGTGGAAGAGATCATTCATCAGAAACGGGTAGTTATAATGTATCAAAAGAAATTGCAAGGAAAATATTCAATCGTGAAGCGCCTCATTACGTTGCTTACGATTTCATTGGTATTAAAGGGAATCATGAAAAAATGTCTAGTTCTTCAGGGAATAGCATTACACCAAGCGATTTATTGAAAGTGTATATACCAGAAGTAATTCTCTTTATGTTTGCCAAATACAAACCAGGCGCTGCTTTTCATATTGGGTTGGATGAAGATGTGATTCGTAATTATACAGAGTATGAACGATTGAAAGATAGCTATGAAAATAAAACGCTCAAAAATGAAGATTTATTTGATGCAATTAAACTCTCTAAAGTTGATAGGCAGTTTAAAGAATATCCGAGATTTAATCAAGTAGCAGGAACGTTACCGCTATTAAATTTTGATTCATCTATTTTACAAGATACATTAGAAAAAATAGATAGAAGTTATACATTAGATGCTATGATAGCGATATGTAACCGCGCAGAGTATTGGATAAAAAACTTTCAATCTGAAAAATTAATTGCGGTAAATCGAGAGAGAAATACAGAGTTTTACAACACATTAGATGAAAGACAGAAAGAATGGTTAGTAAAAGTTTGCAATATACTTCGTTCTAACAAAGATTACTCTAACTTAATGGAGCAATTGTATTCGATTTGCCATCATGACAATAAAAAAATAATGAAAGAAAATCAAAAACAATTATTTATTATTATTTATAAGCTCATTATGAATCAGTCTAGTGGCCCACGTATATCGTTATTAATACATGTGGTGGGCATCGAAAAATTCATCTCATTACTAGATTTCTAAAATAAAGCTAAAAGAAACGCAAGTACTTAGACATCTAAGTACTTGCGTTTCAAATTTTGCTAGCGTGAATACATTTTTGGACATTCATCACCACTTGGTTCATAAAAACAATGGCTTTTAAACTGTCCTACAAATGGCTGATTATACCATTCAGGTGGACAAGCTCCAACTGGACGGAAATACCAAAGAGCCCATCGTGCAGGCCAGCGCCATTCACCTTGTAAAACTTTTCGTGCAATTTCTTTTTCTGATTCACGAGCGCGTTGATAAAAATATCCATATTGTACTGCTTCAAATCCGCCGGGGCTTTGATATACAGCGTCGCGTACGGTACGGAGTTGTTTAAAATCTAAGCAATCACAAAATACACGGTTTACTACAACGCATCCAACTAACTCCTCACCTTGGCGACCTTCACCTTCAGCTTCAGCACGAATTAAACGAGCTAGTAAATCAACATCACTTTCGTTGTATGGAATAAGGGGCATAGTGATACCACCTTTCTGTTATAGTAAAGAGTGTATGTTATAAAACAATCTGCGTGCTTTTTTACATAAAAATAACATTTAATTTTAAGAGGAGCTTGTATAAAAAGAGCTAATTAGTAATAGTAGATAAATATAAAAGGGAGAGGTATTATGTATCGAATTCATAAAGACCATATCATTTACTCAATGTCACCAGAAAATAAGCCTTGTATGGAAGTGGAAATTGGGAGCAGTCTTGTATTTGAAACATATGATTGCTTTGAAAATCAAATCGATTCTGAAGATGTTGTGTTTCAAGAATTAGATTGGAACCGAATTAATCCAGCGACTGGACCTGTATATGTTAAAGGAGCAGAACCTGGCGATATATTAGCCGTAACGATTGAAAAGATTAAAATTGCAGAGCAGGGCGTTTTAACTACAGGTGCAAACCTTGGTGTAATAGGGAATGAGTTAAATGAAAATACAGTGAAAATTGTCCCAATACATAATGAACATGTTTTGTTTTCAAGTGAACTACAAATCCCGATTAATCCAATGATTGGGGTAATTGGTACTGCACCGAAAGAAGAGAGCATTTCATGTGGCACACCGCATGATCACGGCGGGAATATGGACTGTAAAGAAATTAAAGAAGGAACAACATTACTACTACCAGTTAATGTCCCAGGAGCACTATTAGCGTTAGGTGATTTACACGCAGCAATGGGTGATGGTGAAATTGGTGTTAGTGGTGTAGAGGTTGCTGGTGAGGTAACGGTAACAGTTCAAATTATAAAAGAAAAGAAATGGCCGTTACCAATGGCTATTCAAAAAGAAAAAATGATGACGATTGCTTCAGAGAAATTGTTAGATGATGCAGCAAGTCGTGCTGTACGTAATATGGTGACATTTTTACATGAAGAATTAGCAATGTCTAAAGCTGATGCAACGCTTTTATTATCGGCAGCAGGTAATTTAAAAGTTTGCCAAGTTGTGGATCCGCTGAAAACAGCGCGTATGGAACTAGGAATGGATTATGTGGAGAAACTAGGATTTACTTTTAGTAAATTTCATATTAAATAGATAAGGGACGAAAAAGGATACTTTTGTATAAAAGCATCTTTTTTTAATTTACGGATTTTGTGAAAAGAGGTAGTATTTATTTTATATAAGTATATTTGAGATTGTGGATTAAAAAGGAGTTCAATAATGGTCAAAATTATGATTGTAGAAGACGATATGAAAATTGCAGAACTATTATCGACACATGTTGGGAAATATGGTTATCAAGGAGTTATTGTATCGGACTTTCAAAATGTATTAAACATTTTTTTAGAAGAACAACCAGAGTTAGTTTTATTAGATATTAATTTACCGAGTTTTGATGGGTACTTTTGGTGTCGTCAAATTCGCGGAGTTTCTACATGTCCGATACTATTCATTTCGGCCCGTGAAGGCACGATGGATCAAGTTATGGCGTTAGAAAATGGTGGCGATGATTTTATTCCGAAGCCTTTTCATTATGAAGTTGTAGTGGCGAAAATTCGTAGTCATTTAAGACGTGCATATGGAGATTATGCACCGAAACTAGAAGAGCGAATGATTGAGCAACAAGGCCTTTGTTTATATCCTGAAAGACTTGTATTGAAACTTAGAAACGAAGAGATTGATATAACGAGAAACGAAGCTATTTTATTAGAGACATTAATGAAAAATTATCCGCGTGTTGTGAGTAGAGAAGTGTTGTTAAATAAATTATGGGATAGCGAATCTTATGTTGATGATAATACATTAAGTGTAAATACAACACGTGTGCGTAAAAAGTTACAAACGTTACATATAGAAGGTGCGATTGAAACGATTCGTAGTGTTGGATATAGATTGCATATTACTTGGGATACTGGTATAGAAAAATGATAAGGTTGTTTATACGTGATCATATACCACTTATTTGCTTTACTATAATTCAACTACTAGCTATATTTCTCGTATATTGGTTTGATGGGCATAATCATATTACAACGGCGTTATATGCAATGTTTCTAGGGGCTTTCTTTATGGGAAGTTATTTAGTGTTTCGTTATTTTACACATCGTTCTTTTTATGAGCGCTTAGCAAACCCGATGCAATCTTTGGATGAATCTGTTCAAAAATCTGATTTTGCAGCTGTATCGGCTGCTCTTCAAGAACTACTTGAGGTGCAATATCGACATTATCAAAATCAGCTGCAAATGCAAGAGAGAAAAAATAATGACCATTTAACCTTTATGAATCAGTGGATTCATCAAATGAAAACACCTTTATCTGTAATAGAATTAATTACACAGGATGAAGTAGATTCACGTTTTGAAAGTATAAATGAGGAAACTGATCGATTAAAAAAGGGATTAGAAATGGCTCTGTATGTCGCACGTTTAGAAGCATTTACACAAGATTTTTATGTAGAAAGAGTACAACTACATAAAATAGTGAATGATTCGGTACATGAGCATAAACGGTTCTTTATCCGGAATTTTGTATATCCAGAGCTTGAAATTGATAAGGACATTACTGTAGAAAGTGATGCGAAATGGTTACAATTTTTAATTGGGCAAATACTATCGAATGCGATTAAATATTCATCAGGTAGTAGAGAAAAGATTAAAGTGAAAGCTTGTAAGGAAGGTAATACCGTTATACTTGAAATTGCTGATAATGGCGTAGGTATACCGAAGCAAGATTTACCAAGAGTCTTCAAACCTTTCTTTACAGGAGAAAACGGTAGAGATTTTAAAGAATCAACAGGAATGGGGCTATATCTCGTATATGAAATTACGAAGCAATTAGGACATAGTGTAGAAATCCATTCAGAAGTTGATAAAGGTACGGTAGTACGAGTAATATTTTTTAATGTGTAAAAAGTGATCAAGGCTAAAGAACGTTGGAGATAAGTTTTTTAGCCTTGTTTTGTATTTTTTAAAAAGTTTTCATATGAATAAATGATACAAATTAGTAAAAATTAAAGATATGAGCACATGAAATTGTAAAAATAAACTTGAAGAAAAATAATTGCTTTTGAAGTACAAATAATAATATTTACGCATACAGTATTATCATGGTACAATATGGTTATTAATGACAGAAAGGAATGATGGGTGGACGATGATTAACTAATCTTATTTTTAAATGTTGAAATTCAATAAATTTCAATTTCTAAAAAATAGGATTAGTCTGCCCAATTTCCATAGAACGGTATTGCTATTTATGTTACGTAATAGCTTATTTGGGTGTAAATATTTTAACGACTAATCCTGCCAAATTTATTTGGGAGGATTTTTTATTCTCCCTTAATGAAAGGGATCGGTATTATGAAAGAACTATTAAAATTAAATGATGTTTATGTTGAAATAAAAGAAAATATGTTGTTAGAGAAAATGAATGTGACAGTAAAACAAGGGGATGTTATCGGATTAATTGGTAAAAACGGTGCTGGTAAATCAACGTTACTTCAATTAATAAATGGAAAGATTGAGCCTTCAAAAGGGATTGTTGAATGGCAGCAAATGAATATGACAACCGCATATGTTGAGCAAGAAATAGAATCTTTTATTAGTAATGATGTAATTGCAAAAGAAGCAGAACTTCTTGCGAAATGGGGCGTGCCAACGAACGATTTTAATACTTTAAGTGGTGGTGAAAAGCTGAAAATTCGATTAGCAAAAGGATTTGCTGAAAATCCTAATGTCTTAATATTAGACGAACCGACAAATCATTTAGATGAGATCAGTACGGGATTTCTCATTAAACAAATAAAAAACATGAAAGGTACAGTTATCGTTGTATCACATGATCGATATTTTTTAGATGTTGTCGCAACAAAAATATGGTCAATTGAGGACAAAAAATTAATTGAGCATAGTGGTAATTATACGAGCTACATGAAAGCACGTGAGCAAAAAAGAAAGTCGCAGCAGCGTGAATATGAAAAGCAGCAAAAAAAGATAGAACAAGTAGAAACACATATAAAAGAATTGAGTTCATGGTCACAAAAGGCACACGCGCAGTCTACAAAACAAGAAGGTGTGAAAGAATTCTATCGTGTAAAAGCGAAGCGAATGGATGCACAAGTGAAGTCAAAACGAAAACGACTTGAAAAAGAGCTGGAGAAAGTGAAAGTAGAACGTGTGAAAGAAGAGTATTCAGTTGAGTTTTCTATTCAAGCGAACAAAAAAGTAGGAAAACGTTTTTTAGAAGTGAAGCAATTAAAAAAAGACTTTCATGGGAAAGTATTATTTGAAAACGTTAATTTTACAATTCAGCACGGTGAGAAAGTTGCGATTGTTGGACCAAACGGTAGTGGGAAAACAACATTACTGAAGATGATTATGGGAACGGAAACTGCTGAAGGAGAAATATGGATTTCACCATCTGCAAACATCGGCTATTTAACACAAGAAGTTTTTGATTTACCGCTTGATAAAACACCAGAAAATTTATTTTTTAAAAAGACGTTTGAAGAAAGAGGAAAAGTCCAAAATTTAATGAAACATTTAGGGTTCCAAGCTTTTCAATGGAAAGAGCCGATTGAGCATATGAGTATGGGAGAAAGAGTAAAATGTAAGCTAATGGCTTATATTTTAGATGAAAAAGATGTACTCATTTTAGACGAACCGACGAATCACTTGGATCTACCTTCACGTGAACAACTTGAAAATACATTAGCTGAGTATAACGGAACATTAGTAATTGTATCTCACGATCGATATTTTCTGGAGAAAACAACTAACACAAAACTCGTGTTTTCAAACAATACGATACAAAAGCAGCTAGAAGAACCTACTAAAACAAGAGATGATATTGAAGAGCTACGTTTAACGTTAGAAACAGAGAGACAAGAAGTATTAGGGAAATTAAGCTTTTTAACTTCTAAAGACAAAGAATATAAAGCACTGGATGAACGGTTTATGGAACTTACGAAGCAGATTAAAGAGCTATAACGTAAGTAAGGGGGATTAACATGGGAGAAGAGAGATTCACTAAGTTATTTAAAATAGATTGTGGAGATATATACTTGCAAGAATTTACGGTCAAAGATGCAGAGAGTATTTATAAAATAGCAAATCAACCGGAAATAGCAAAATTTTTACCAGACTGGAAATCAACGAAAGAACAAAGGGTGGATTGGATTGCAGATTATGAAATACCAGCAAACAAAGCATTTCTTGATGCAGTGAAAACTACGAATAACATAGATAATCATACGTTAAAGCTAGGAATATTTAAGAAAGCTACAAATGAACTCATTGGATGGTGCTGCACAGGTATGAAAGAAGAACTCCCTTCACCAAACAGAGAGATAATGTATGCTATCTCAAATGAATATCAAAATCATGGCTATGCTACAAAAGCGACTAAAGGTTTAATTGACTATTTGTTTAAAGAAACAAATTTAAATGTCCTTAACGCAATTGCTTTAATTAACAATGTAGCATCAAATAAAGTTATTGAAAAATGCGGGTTTATTTATAAGAGCCAACAGAGGATAGAAAATCAAATATATAATCATTATATATTGAGAAAATCTGAGTGGATAAAAATATAACGTTTGGTAGTAAAAGACCGATAGCAATCGGTCTTTTCTCATTTATATAATAAAGATTTATTATACATTATATTTCCTACTACTATACAATTATTATAAGATAGTTATGCGTTAATTTTAGTTTGAAATAATTATGTTGTCAGTTTTTTTAGAAATCTTACAAGCGTGTAAGGTAAATGAAAGATGAATCAATATGAGCTGTAAGATAATTCATTTACACTCTATAGTGAGCAGTGGAAATGAAGGGAGAATATACATGGAAATTTTACATGCAAAAAGTATTAGTAAAGTATATAAAGGGAAAGTACCTTATAAAGCATTAGTAGATATTGATTTATCAATTCAAGAAGGTGAATTTGTAGGAATTATGGGTCCATCAGGTAGCGGAAAAACAACGTTATTAAATATGGTATCTACTATTGATTCTCCATCATCGGGAGAAATATTTATTAATGGCACAAATCCTTTTCAATTATCATCAGAAGAATTAGCGTTATTCCGCAGAAAACAATTAGGATTTGTTTTTCAATCATTTAATCTTCTTAGCACACTTACTGTAAAAGAAAACATCGTATTGCCGATGACTTTAGATGGTGTTTCCGTGCAAGAAATGAACAAGCGATTGGAAGAGATTGCAGAGAAGTTAAATATTACAGATATATTGAATAAAAGAACGTTTGAAATATCAGGGGGACAAGCTCAAAGAACAGCAATCGCTCGTGCAATTGTTCATAAGCCGCAATTATTACTTGCAGATGAACCAACAGGGAACTTGGACTCTAAATCTTCAAATGATGTAATGGAGATGCTGGATACTCTAAATAAAGAAGAAAAAGCAACGATGATGTTAGTTACACATGATCCGTATGCAGCGAGCTTTTGCAGCCGAGTAATCTTTATTAAAGATGGTCAACTATATAACGAAATTTATTGTGGTGAAAGTAGGCAAACTTTTTATCAAAAGATTATGGATGTCCTTTCTTTGTTAGGAGGGAAAAGGCATGACTTTTCGTCAGTTCGCATTTAATAATATTTTTCGCAATAAGCGTACATATGCTGCCCATTTTTTAAGTAGTGCATTTTCTATTATGATTTTCTTTACGTATGCTCTTTTATTATTTCATCCTGATTTACAAGGTGAGTTGAAATCGACAAGTGCAACAATAAGTGCATTTGGTACATTGGGATTTTCAGTTTCGCAAGGATTGATTTTTGTATTTTCATTTTTCTTCATTTTATATTCAGTTAGTTCGTTTTTAAAAACGCGTAAGAAAGAATTTGGCATTTTAATGATGCAAGGTATGTCAATGAGACAGCTTAAGAAATTATTATTAATTGAAAATATGTTGATTGGACTTGGTTCAATTTGTATAGGGATTTTCATTGGACTCATATTTTCTAAACTAGTCTTATTGATAAGTGCAAGTGTATTAATGATTAATAATGGTTTACCTTTTTATATACCAGTGCGGGCTGTATTATTAACTGTTATCACATTTCTTTTCTTGTTTTTAATTGTTTCATTATTTACATTTAAAATGATAAAAGTAACGGAACTTGTGGAACTTATTCGAGCAGAGGAAAAGCCAAAACCTGAACCGAAATCTTCAGTTTTATTATCGCTACTTTCTTTAATTAGTATAGGGTATGGATATTTTTCAGTATTTCGCTTCATACCAAGTACCAATTTTATTACGCTTGGAATAGGTGTGCTCCTAGTAATTATAGGAACGTACTTTTTATATACACAGTGTAGCGTGTATATATTGCGCCTTGCTAAAAGGAGGGACTCTTTCTTTTTAAAGAGAACAAATATATTAACATTTTCTGAATTAATTTACCGTATGAAAGATAATGCAACGATGTTTTTTATAGTATCTATTGTTTCAGCAGTTGCATTTACAGCAATTGGTACAACAGCCGCAATTGGAAATAGGGATTTGGTAAGGATGACAAATCCGTATACATTTTTGTATGGAAGTCTTGAAAATGACAAAGTATTGAATAAAAATCTTTCTATTATAAAAAAGCACCTTTCTGATGCTAATATTCCGTATCGAATGGCTTCATCTTCATATATATACACAGAAAATGGCGTAAATGTAATGAAGTTAAGTGAATACAACGATCTTGCTAAAGCACTAGGCTATCAACAAGAAACAATTGAAAAAGAAGATGAAATTTTATTAATTCCTGGAGTCGTATCACAAAAACAAGAATTTAAAAATGGCGAGTATAAAAAGAATATAGAAGTCATTCAAGGTGACTGGACAAAGACATTTCATGTGAAAAAAGCTGTAGAAAATTTAGTTTTACCACACGATTCTAGAACTATTTATATCGCTGTTCAAGATCAGGTATATGATGGAATGCCTCTTACTAGTGACCCAGTTAATAAAGAAATTCCATATCGTACTTACGGATTTGTTGTAGATGATTGGATAAAAACGAAAGAGATTTCCAATCAATTAAAGAGTATATTCGATAAAGATCTTAGGGACAGAGATTTCTACTTTGAAGCTTTAACATTAAACTTGTTGGAAGCAAAGCAAAAGAATGGTTTATTACTTATGGTAAGTATTTTAGTCGGAATCGTCTTCTTTACATTCGCTGCTAGTTTTATTTATTTCCGATTATATACAGATTTGGATCGCGATCAGCAGCAATATAAAATGATTTCGAAAATGGGATTAAGTAAAGGTGAGTTAAAAAAAGTTGTAACGAGACAGTTATTATTAATGTTCTTTTTACCAATTGTCGTTGCAGTGATTCATACTGTAGTCGCTTATATAGCATTACAGCAATTAGTCGATTTTTCTATCATAAATAGCTCTATCGTTATTTTAATTTCATTTATATGTATACAAGTTTTATATTTCTTTATAACCCGTTGGCGTTATCTGCAAAAGCTTTATAAGGTTATGGAGCAATAGAATTTATTAGCTTGTAAGACTACAATAAAGTATGTAGAAAAATGAACTGTATGATGAAAGGAAACGAGATGAAAAGAACTTTAACTATTTTTATGTTAACGATACTACTATTAATAAGTTTTAGTGCATGTTCTAAAAAGGAAAATCCATTTCCTGCAAACGGTGTATTAATTATTGGAGATGAAAATAATATTTCACCAATTATTAATCGTTATCAGGAAATTACGGAAGAAAATGAAGTGTTTTCTGTGAAAAAAGGGGAAGTTGGAAATGGAAATGTCTTAATTTTAAATGAATCTACAGCACAAGCATTGATTAAAGAAAAACTTTTTCGAAAACAAGATAATGGCTCCAATTATATTATAGATACGTTACCGAAATTCCCAAAAGAAGGGGCGCTATTATTTACAAGTGAAGACAATAAGACTATGAAAAGTATTAAAATAGGAGAGGTAGAGATTCCTGTTACATACGATAGTGATGCTTGGATAGGTAACAATCGTAAATATTCAACGGAATGGTATATGATTGTAGCAAAAAATAGTGTTTATAATGAAATAAAGGCAAATGAAATGAAAATGCATCTTCTTCATTTGAAAAAATCACTAGGTGACGAAAAACCTAAAATGTCGACAGATAATACATTGGTTAATGAAAATGTCAAAGTAAAAAAGTTAATTAAAGGTTTGGAAGGAGAAGTATCTTTTCACTTTGTAACGATTGGCGAAAAACCTTAAAAAAGAGTTCGAAGTTGATAAAAATTTCATCAGCTTCGAACTCTTTTTAGTTTATAGACAAATCAATTATTATGCTTTACATTACTTCATTTAATCGAGTCTCGCTTGTTTCCTCAATCCCATTTGAATTTTGAACTGAATTATTTTGGGCTTCTTTTTCTTTACGAGCCTTTTGTAGCATTTCAAGGATGATCCATAAGGGAACACCTTTATCCTTTAACATCTTCCATAAATCTAATTCATTAAATTTATGCTCAGGCTGTTTCATTTCTTTTTCAGATGAACGAATATCAAACTTGATAGGATCATTTACTTTCGTACTTTCAAGTTTAGTAGAAGAGATAGTATTATGCTCAAGAGTAGATGGAGTTATTTTAGTAGGTTGAGATAATGTATGAATATTTGATCCGATTTGCATGCTTTTTCCTCCTTTTCAAGCAATGAGATTAGTTTTCTTATGGTTTTTAAATCTTTTTAACATGAGGAAACTATATCTAATTATAAATTCAAATAAACTGATTTACAAGTTGTATTGTAAAAAGTAAATATTTACTTGAATTAATATTTATCAACATTTGTATATGTTTCCTATATATACAACGTATATAAAATACTTTACATTATGTTTAAGTTATTAAATTATTCTGTTAATTTTTTTAAAAAAAGAAAAATGTAAACGCTTTATTAGGGGGAGAAAGTATGGGGAAGTTATTTTTAAAAATATGTTTTTTCGCATTAGTGACCGTATGTTCATTCGCAGCGAAAATATCATACGCTGAAGAGAGGCAACAAAATAATTATCCAATCATATTGGTGAATGGATTTGCTGGATGGGGTAGAGAAGAAATGCTTGGCGTAAAATATTGGGGTGGTGTTCATGATATACAGGAAGATTTGAAACGCAATGGTTATACGGTACATACCGCAGCTGTTGGACCTGTTTCTAGTAACTGGGATCGTGCATGTGAATTGTATGCACAAATTAGCGGTGGGACAGTAGACTATGGTGCCGTACATGCTGAGAAACATGGACATAATCGTTTTGGCAGAACTTATAGTGGTTTTGCGCCGAATTGGAGTGAAACAAATAAAGTTCATTTAGTTGGACATAGCATGGGTGGACAAACGATTAGAACATTAGTACAGCTATTAAAAGAAGGTAGTTTTGAAGAAAAGAATTATGTGAAAAATCACCCAAACACCAAAATATCACCACTATTTGAAGGCGGAAAATCGTATGTTCATAGTGTTACAACATTAGCAACCCCTCACAACGGTACAACACTGGCGGATGGTAGTCTTCTGCTACCGTTCGTTAAAGATTTACTCATTACAGCTGCGAGCTTTGGAGAAAACAATAATTTATCGTTATATGATTTCAAATTGGATCAATGGGGGATAAAGAAGAATGCTGGAGAGTCCTTTTTCCAATATAGTAATCGTATTCTAAATAGTTCACTTTGGAAAAATACAAAAGATATAAGTCAATGGGATTTAAGTACAGATGGTGCAAAGGAGTTAAATAATTGGGTAAAGACGCAACCGGATGTGTATTACTTATCGTATAGTGGACATGCATCACAAGCAGCACCTATAACAGGTTTACATTTGCCGCATATAACGATGAATAAAGTGTTGATGGGGAATGCATTTTTCTTAGGTTCCTATGCGAGATACGAAGAAAACCGTCCATTAATCGATACTTCTTGGTGGCAAAATGATGGTGTAGTAAATACGAATTCTATGATTGCACCAACTTCTAATGTTGCTGTAAATAATAATGAGTCATTACAGATTGGAAAATGGAATCATATCGAAACGAAAGCGAATTGGGACCATCTGGACATGGTAGGGTTAAGTGTTTCAGACTCGTTAGGTTTTTCTAGCATTCAAGAGTTTTATAGAACAATTGCTGAAAAGCTATTACGTTTACCGAAATAGGTAATAATAAAGCGCTCTCGATGGAATTCGAGAGCGCTTTATATTATATTGAAAGAGGGATTTGGTAGAAAAATATGGGGGGATATTATGAAAATTCAAGTTGTATTATCAGGATACGGAACAGTAGGCAGAGAGTTTATAAAATTAATAAATGAAAAATATTCATATATATATGAAACATATGGGATTCAATTAGTTGTAAGTGGCGTATTAGGGAGAAATATTGCAATACATAATGAAGACGGCTTATCACTTCATCATTTATTGATGTATGGTGGCGGTACCGCTGCAATTGAAAAATATTTAGAGTATCATCCGGAGGAACGTGCAACAACTAGCATAAGTGGTACTGTATTGGTAGAATCAACAGTTACAAATCTTAAAGATGGAAATCCAGGGAAACAATATATGAAACAAGCGATGGAGAAACAGATGGATATAGTAGCAATTTCTAAAGGGGCGCTCGTTACAAACTGGAGAGAAATAAATGAAGCAGCAAGAGGCGCAAATGTACGAATTCGATATAGCGGTGCAACAGCCGCTGCACTACCGACCCTAGATATCGGACAATTTAGTTTAGCCGGTTGCAGTATTGAAAAAATAGAAGGAATATTAAATGGAACAACTAATTATATTCTTACGAAAATGTATGAGGAAGATATGACATTTGAAGAAGTACTGAAAGAAGCACAAGATAAAGGAATTGCTGAGACAAACCCTATATTAGATATAAGTGGTTCAGATAGTGCGTGTAAATTGTTACTTTTGACAAACAGCTTAATGGAAACAGAGAAAACACTTACTGATATACATATAAAAGGAATCGAGCACGTTACAAAACAGCAAATTAGAAATGCTAAGGAACAACATAAAATTATTAAATTAATAGCATCAACATATAAGGATGAGGGTGGCAATGTCAATTTAAATGTTGAACCGTGCGAAATAGAGAAAGATCATCCGTTAGCAAAAGTAAATGGGACCGAAAAAGGAATTACGTTCTTTACAGATACGATGGGACAAGTTACTACAATTGGTGGGGCTTCTAATCCACGAGGCGCTGCAGCTGCAGCTTTAAAAGATGTAATTAACTTATATCGAAAAGATTTGTAAGACCGTACCGCCCTTTATAAAAAATACATATGTCGTGGACCTTTTGAGAATGAAATAAATATGCAAAAATGATTGCAGGGGGTAAGGAATTGTTTAAGGATTTTAAAGTTGTTAAAGATCGTCCTGTTTATATTCAATTGAAAGATTATTTGAAGAAGATGATTATGAAAGGGCATTTGCTCGGGGATCAAAAAATCCCATCAACAAGGGAACTAAGTGAATTACTAAGTGTGAGTAGAAACACTGTACTCGCTGCTTATGCAGATTTAGAGCAAGAAGGACTCATTTATGCAGTTAAAGGAAAAGGGAACTTTGTTGCGAAGGTGGATATATCTAACACTTCATCTGTTGAAATAGATTGGAAAAATAAACTTAATACAGTGACCGCATTAGCGGATGAATTAGATTTAATGAAACATGGTGTTCGTTGGGAAAAGGGAATGATTGTTTTTAATAGTATAGCCCCAGATGAGAAGCTATTTGATGTTGAAAATTTCAAAAGAGCTTTTCTTACTCGTATGTCCATTGAAGGAGACATCGTATTGAACTACGGATATGCAAAGGGATATAGACCGTTAATGAATTATTTACTTCATTACATGGAAATGAAAGGTGTAGACATTTCGAATAAAGATATTCTAATTACAAATGGATTTACAGAAGGATTGGATATTGTACTCTCTTCTTTATCAAAAAAATCCGGTCGTGTCATTTGTGAAAATCCAACTCACCACGCTGCACTTAAGCTTTTCCGTTTACATGGACTTGAAGTTCATGGGATTGATATGCATGAGGATGGTATTGATACGAATGAAGTTGAAAAAAGTTTGCGTGAAAAAGATTTTGATTTTGCTTATTTAATTCCTTCTTATCATAATCCAACCGGTATTGTTACGAGTTCAGAGAAAAGAACGGAATTGATGAGGTTATTCTCAAAATACAACGTTCCTATTATAGAGGACGGATTTAATGAAGAATTACGTTATTCAGGTTCACATTTAGCTCCATTATTAACTTTTGCGGGAGCTGGCAATAATGTGATTTATATTAGTAGCTTTTCAAAGGTACTTTTCCCTGGTTTACGTGTAGGCTGGATTATTGCAGATAAAGAGCTGATTCATTATTTAGAAAGCGTAAAAAGAGCAAGAACGATTCACACATCTACGCTAGATCAAGCTGTTCTGTTTCAATATTTACATGAGGGATATTTTGAGAAATATTTAAAAAAGGCAAGATCTGTTTATAAGAAAAAATATGAGTTAGCTGTCGGGGCATGTAACCAGTACATTCATTTCAAAAGAATGACTGGAGATGGTGGACTTCATTTATTTATAGAACTAGAAGAGCATATGAATGCCCGCACACTTTTACAAAAGTGTTATGAGAAAGGCGTTACGTTTTCACCTGGAGATGTTTTTTACTCTGATGGAGAAGGAGCGAACACTTTCCGATTAGGGTTTTCGCGCTTGAAAGAAGAAGAAATAGTTCGGGGAATTAAAATAATTGGTGATACATTAAAAAATGAAATTTGGAGTTGAGAAAATGAAAATCGGTGTTATTATGGGCGGGGTATCGTCTGAAAAACAAGTTTCAATTATGACGGGGAATGAAATGATTGCTCATTTAGATAAAAATAAGTATGAAATAGTTCCAATTACATTAAATGAAAAAGTGGATTTAATTGAAAAAGCGAAAGACATTGACTTTGCGTTGCTCGCGTTACACGGAAAATACGGAGAAGATGGGACAGTTCAAGGAACACTGGAGAGTTTAGGGATTCCTTATAGCGGAAGTAATATGTTATCTAGCAGTATATGTATGGATAAAAATATTTCGAAAAAGATTTTACGTTATGAAGGTGTAGAAACACCAGATTGGATTGAACTTACAAAAATGGAGGATCTAAATCTTGATGAGTTAGATAAGTTAGGATTTCCATTAGTAGTAAAACCAAACTCTGGCGGATCGAGTGTCGGAGTGAAAATCGTTTATAATAAAAATGAATTGATCTCAATGCTAGAAACTGTATTCGAATGGGATTCTGAAGTAGTAATTGAGAAGTATATAAAAGGTGATGAAATTACATGTTCAATTCTGGATGGAAAACAGTTACCTATAGTTTCAATTCGACATGCAGCCGAGTTCTTTGACTACAATGCAAAATATGATGATACTAGTACAGTTGAGGAAGTTATCGAACTTCCAGCAGAAATTAATGAACGTGTAAATAAAGCGTCACTTGCTTGTTATAAAGCATTAAAATGTAGTGTTTATGCAAGAGTTGATATGATGGTGAAGGACGGAATTCCATATGTAATGGAAATTAATACATTACCAGGGATGACACAATCAAGTTTATTGCCAAAAAGTGCAGAAGCGGCGGGAATTAGTTATAGCGAACTATTAGATATGATTATTGAAACATCATTAAAAGTTAGAAAAGAAGAAGGGTTTTAAGGGAATTATATAACTAATTTTTTGACAGTTTCACGAAGTATGCTATGATGAATACATTATAAAAACAAAATATTTATCCACTAGGGGGGCCTTTTATAGGCTGAGATCAAATGTGATTTTGAGACTCTTAGTACCTGATCTGGTTAATGCCAGCGTAGGGAAGTGGGAAAGACGTTGCTATTTAATGAGTAAATAAATACTGTCGATTTCACTTTCTTTACGCCTGTAAAGAAAGTTTTTTTATTTTACAGCTTTAATAATTGTGGATAAATACTTATATTTTATACATTATTGGAGGGATTTAAATGACTTTTTCACAATCATTACGTAAAGAAGTAGATTCAATTTGGGAAGCGAGTTTTAACCATCCTTTTGTAAAAAAACTTGGTGAAGGAACGTTAGATTTAGCTAGTTTTCGCTATTATGTTCTTCAAGATTCATATTATTTGAGTCATTTTGCTAGAGTACAAACATTAGGAGCTGCAAAAGCTCTTGAATTAGAAACGACAGCTCGTATGGCACACCATGCCCAAAATACATATGAGGCGGAATTATCATTACATGAGAATTTTGCGAAGAAATTAGGGATAACAAAAGAAGAAAAAGATAATTTTATCCCTGCTCCAACTGCATACGCATATACTTCACATATGTATCGTGCTGCGTACGAAGGACATTTAGGCGATATCATTGCAGCAATTTTACCTTGCTATTGGTTGTATTATGAAATTGGCGAACGCTTAAAAGAGTGCCAGCCGGAAGAGCAAATTTATAACGAATGGATTTCTGCTTATGGATCTAATTGGTTCCGTACGCTAGTTGAAGAGCAAATTACACGTTTAGATACTATCGCTGAAAAAGTAACAGAGACAGACCGCAAGCGTATGAAACAGTATTTTATTATTAGCAGTCAATATGAATATTCATTTTGGGAAATGGCTTATACATTAGAAAAGTGGCCAGTGGATACAGACGTAAAAGACGTAATTGGATAAAGAATAGAAGTAATGTTATAGCTAGGTATGGATCATACCTAGCTATATGTTTTTTCTTGTCAAATTTGCGTAAAGTCATTAGTGCTACTGATATGGCGAAATAGAATATCGATAAGTTAGCTAATTTACTTGTCTACGAATTAACTGGATAAATTTCTGTCACATTTATTTTACAATCAAAGAACGTAAAGATTGGTGGTATGAAGTTAAATAAGAAAAGAAACCGGCTCTGTTAATTGTAACGGATTTGCTTTTTCTTTACGGGAATTTCTAAATCATCATGGAATGCTGTTCATACAATATACAAATATGCATATTGTATCTTTTTGAGTTCTTTATGTGTTAAAATCAAATATAGGGATATGGAAATATAAAGAACCAAAAGCAGGAATAGCCAATGAATTTTGAGAGGTGTTATATGTTTACAAATAAGAAATTAATTCGATTTGGTTTATCGTTGTTTGTATTTTTAGGGATAATTAATTTTACAATCAGCTATTTCCAAACATATCTTGAAACAGCAGCAGATATTAAATGGGTAATTCCAGAAATTTGGAAAACTATTTTGCTAGATGTTCCTCAAGGGATACTTGTTCTTTTAGGCGCAATTGCTTTATATGATTTCACAAAAGAGGCATCCAAAAAAGACGCATCAATCTAAATGTGTCTTTTTTCAATTAGCAATTTCATATAGAGATTTGCTGGAGAAATAGAATGAAAAGCCCTAATAAGGGCTTTTTTTGTTGGAATTTCTTAACCGTCATAAAAACTGGTCACTTGGAGGTGTTATAGCGAAAGCCATTTACAGTACAGAAAAATCTAAGCAGCAGACGGAAATATATAGGATATGGATCATAATTATTGAGAAATTAATTGAACTTAGTAAGTATGAAGATATGACGCTAGAATTCATATTTTTTAATTTTTATTTATCTCGCTATTTGCCGGACAGTAAGCCCCTCACCTCAAAATTCAGCGGAAGCAAAGAAGTTAGGTAGGGGATGAACAAAACCCTACTGATTAAATTTTCACTTTATAAAAATGAGCCCATAGTAAAAATAGGTATATGAACAAGGTGCATCATCTAGTGATAAGTCATACTTTGTTGGTGTACGTATTGAACTTAGTTTATAGCGCTATTTCTACTTAGATGTAACGAACAGGAATATAGGGAAGTATTGATGAGGTTGTATTTTATAAACGGAGGTTATGAAAATGAATCAGTTTCAACAAGAACTACAAGCGTTAAGCCTTAATGATTACCGGTCTGGAAATATTGTCTATTGGGACCAGCAAAACCAATATCCGTATTACTATATTGAAGATGCTGCTCGTCGCTGTGGCGGTTGTGGTCGTTGTGGCGGTTGTGGTGGAGGTCGTTGTGGCGGCTTCCGTTGTGGTGGCTTCCGTTGTATTGGTTGCTTCGGTTGTTTTGGTTGTGGAGGTTGTGGAGGTTGCGGAGGTTGTGCCGGCTGTGGTGGTTGCTCTAACTGTTTTGATGGTTTTACTGATACTACCGGTACTATTGTAACGTATGAATATTGATAACATCTATCTTGCTAGTTGCGGGTAGTAACATCCCAAAAAAAATTCAGCGAGAGCAAAGAGAAGTTAGGTGGCGGACTGCCCATAAAATCCCGATTGGTGAGAGCTGATTAAATTTTCACTTTATCAATTAAAAAACATTAGTTATATATGTACGTGCCGACAAAGAATATAGCCATTATTCATGGATATATTCAATCATTCAAGTAAAAGAGTAACAATAAGATATATAGATGTAATCAAGATGTGATGGATAAAGCAATGACTAGATTTAAAATCTAATCATTGTTTTTTTCTTATGGTTTTATCATTAAATATCTGTCTAGTTTGGGCATTGCTTCCTTCTAGCTAATGATTTTATTACAACCGTGTAAGGTTAATGTAATGTTAATCGATAGTAAAATAAGTTGCTTGAGTGTATTTTAAATAAGATTAAAAAGTACTGTTTATCTATAAAATAATTGGGTAAATAATATGTAATTAGGAAGTGTATGAATATGGTTGAACTAAAATCTATTTTCCATTCGTATAAACTAAAGAGAAAAATAGCTAAAGATTTATACGGAAAAAGAGATGAATTATCACTGTTATTAAATGAATTTAATAATATGAAATGTACAGTAACATCTGAAAAGAAGAAAAACAATATGTTATCTCGTTTGCAACTAATTTATGAAAATATGAAATTAGATAAGCAGTATCCTCTATCAGTTTCTTTTGATAGTAAATTATTGGAGCGATTAGAAAAAGAATCTGTACATACTATTGAGGATGGTGTAACATGTCTACATTTAATGTTAGATATGAATTATGAAAAAATAAAACAATATGGGTCGGGTACAAGTAGGTCATTCGTTCCATTATCGCAGTCCTCTATTTGTCTCGCTGATTGTATTTGTTTAACAGGATTTGTAGTAGGTTTACTAGGAGCAATTTCATTTGGAGGATTACTGTTATCTATATGTTCAGTCACATAACGCTTAATATTTGTAAAGAGAGCACCGATTTAAGGTGTTTTTTTAGTTTTTTGTAAATTTATTGTAAATTATAAGTACAATATACCAAGTAAATTGTATAATTCAAATGTATTGAAATATAAATGTAAGGGGGGTGCTGTATATGATAATTACTTTTAATTTTTAAAAGAGTCATTTTGATAATATTTTGTTTAGATAAATAGTTTTTACTTTTCTTTTAAATACTTCGTTTAAATGGATTAGATTAAGTAACTATTGTTCTAGCTTTTTGATAATCAAGACAATCGAAGAAAGGAATCATTTTATGAAAAAATTAAGGCTGCTAACATTTGAAAATATAGTAGAACCCCTTTTAAATGAAGAGGTATCATTTATATACTTTCCTATTGAATGGCTGGACATCGTAGAGATACATTATAAGACGTTTTTATTAACGAGTAAGTTGAAACGTTTGAATGAAAGATTATATGATATGTTTTCGGATATATTGTTTATTCAGCATAATCCGTATGTATTAAATGAAAATATACCATGGATTGTATCAAAAGAACCTATTAAACAAGAGCAACTCGATTATATTTTTCAAAGTTGGTATGAGATTATTCATGATTGGAAGCCAAATAGATTAGTAGAACCACCAAAATATGAATGGCAATCCGATTTGATTTCTAATTTGCCAGTACTACAAGATAATGAAACGTATTCTAAGTGGGTACCCGCTTTAATCTCACATATTTTTTGTGAGCGTCCTATATATTTAGAAAATACAAATGAAGAAGAAATCTATTTTTCTCCTCTTAGATCACAAAATATTTGTGAGGCGATGTCAGAGCCGATAAAAGATGAAAAAACACAAGATTTTTTCTCCTATGTATATCGATTCCAATGCATAACCCGTGGTGGTGAGAACGCTCCATTATTAAATATTTCAATAGGGATTCGGAGATTTTATCAAGAATATAAGATGATAGGTCAAACAAACCTTGATATGACAACGTTTGTTTGACTTTTTTTGATGAAATACAAACATTTTGCAAACATAGGTTATCCAAAGATACTTTTACCGAAGTTTTTAACTGCTTCTTCCTGCATATTCGGTAAAACATGAGAATAGACACTTAATGTCATTGAAATATCTGTATGACCTAATCGCTCACTGATGATTTTAGGGTTAACTCCTTGTTTTAATAGTAGAGTTGCGTGTGTATGTCTTAAATCATGGAATTTAATTTCTTTTATACCTACTTTGTGTGTTGTCCTAATAAAACTTTTTCTGAAATGTGCTCTTTTTATTATTCTTCCAAACTCATTACAATTTATTAAATCTTGATCTAGATAAGCAGAACCAAACTTTAATTTCTCTTTATTGATTAAAATTTTATGTTTTTTTAAGGCTGCTATTGTTTCATTAGGTACAGGAATGGTGCGTTTTGACGAATTTGTTTTTGCAGTTTTTTTGATTTTATTGTCATGACCAGATGTTTGATTTATTGTAACGGTATGTTTTTCAAAATCAATGTCCTGCCATCGTAATCCTAGAACTTCTCCCAGACGCATACCTGTAGTTATTGCAAGTAGATACCCAATGTGATATCGTGATTCTTGTGAATGAGCTAAAAACTTTTTTACTTCTTCCTCTGTCCAAGTCTGGATAGGGGTTTTTTCTTTTTTAGGTATCTCAGCAAAATCTGCTGGATTTCGAGAAATAATATTTTGTTTTACAGCTAGGTTTAAAGCACTCTTTAAAATTCTATGCATAAGCAGAATGGAATTATTTGTAATACCTTTATCTATCGCAGTCTTATAGCATTTTTGAATGTGCATAACATTTAATTTATGGAGTGCGACCATTCCTATACTAGGTATAACATGTTGGTTGATAAATGCCCTATAGCCAGCAAAGGTACTCTTTTGTATACTCATACTTTTAATTTCTAGCCAATGATTTAGGTAATCTTTTAGCGTAACTTTAGATGGCTCTATAAAAGTTCCTTCATTCAACTCTGTAATTTTCTTCGCCACATCAGCCTGTGCTTCTTTTTTTGTCTTATACCCAGAAAACCACTTCTGTCTTCTTTTTCCTGTCTCTGGATCAGGCCCGATATCAATAACAATACAATACTTATTTCCTCTTTTTCGAATATGTCCTTTCACTTAAAACACTCCTTCATTTGTTTTGAATCATGTTGTATAAGTCTAGTTGTAATTTTGCTGCTATGAAAATTACATGTTTGGACATATCAGCGATGGGTATATTTTACCATATTTAGATTGTTATTAAGGAATAAAAAAAGAGCCATAGGGCCTCTTTTTTTACTGTATACATGGAAATAAAATTAAAATTGTTTGATAAATAGCTGCAATAGTACATGTGGTGTGGTTGTTAAAACACTAACTAACCATAATATATATATTAAGTTTAATGAGTGGAAGAGGTATTATTATCCAATATAAAAGAATACTTTGTTATATTAATTATTAAACTTTCTCAATAATTTTCAGATTAGCAAATAAATAAAATTCCTAATTTTTGTGATATTATGAAAATAACTAAAAAATGGACATAAAAAAAGACCCATGACTGTGTAAGTGGTGCTGCAACACCCCTACACCGTCTCCCTAACCACAGTAGGGAAAACAACTGTCATAAGTCTTCGTACATTAGTATAACACACAACTTAGATATAATGACACGTTTCTCTGTAAATGTAAAAACTAGGGATGACGTGTCTTTTGTCCATAAGGAGGACAAAGATTGTGCAAGTTTTATTAGATTTTAACGATATGCAAGAAAGTCTAAAATCAACCGGTTATACAAATAGGAAGTTAGCGATGCGTTTTAAAGTAACACACACAACTGTAAATAGTTATTTTAATAAAAAGGGTAAATTTGATTTTATGCACTTTGTGGATGCACTTAGGTTATATAAGCCTAAAGATATTAAGTTTAGAAGAAACTGCATTAAAGAGTGCATACCAACGCTTTCACACAAAAATTTAAAATTGGCATTAGAAGTGTTAGATATGTTTGGAGAATATGAACTTCAAGATATGATTATGCAACGGATAAATAAATTTAAGAGCAACGAAACAGAGACCAAAAAAGAAATGAAAAAAGGTATTTCGAAAACAGTACGAATAAACTTAAACTTGGTTCCTTTATACCAAACATTGCGAGAAAGAAGTGAAAATACAATTACATCTAAGGTGTTCTTTGAGAAAGTTGATAAAATGAGAAAAAATCAAAAATATATTGATAATGAACTTGTAATAATGTTGATTCTAAACACAATATATTCTTTTTTTGATTTAGGTAATTACAAGATGGTGAATGAATATATTCAACAATTATTACCTGATATTATAAAAATTAAATGTCGCTCTTTAAGAGATTCATTTTTGTTAAGAATAAAAGAAATGGAGATTTTTGTGAATCTTCATGAAAATAAGTTAAGAGAATCTCGTCAACAATGTTTTGATATAATAAACGACGAGACAAATTGTTATGTCAGTACTAAGGCGGTAGCGTATTGTAAAATTGGAGAAAGTTATGTTTTCTCCGATTATCAGAAAGCTAAAGAGTACATGGAAAAGTCACTAAAAGTTATTGGTGATCCACCTAATAAGAAACTAGAATTAAGGAGAGAAAAAGTATTTAATACACTTTTGTTTTTAAGGATATACCATAAGAGAGACTTACATACTATTAACTTTGATGATTTAGATGAAGCCGAGAGAGCTTTTTTATATGTAAGGTTAGGTGAGAATGAAAAAGCAATTAGAATTTTACAGACCTTAAAAAGTAACAACGGGTATCTTAGTAGTTTTCAATTGTATTATATGGGGCTCGCGGTTGGAGGCAAAGAAGGGAAGAGATACTTAGAACTATCCCTTGAAAGTTTTTCTAAATCAGGTGATTTCTTCTATATGTTTCTACCAAAAGAAGCATTGAAATGTTATAATTAAACTATACATAAAAGGTGGTGAGGCACTTGAAAAATAAGTTTGTAAAAGTAGTGTTATCTATTGTAGTTGTAACTTGTCTTTCTATCACAGCTTTTCAAGTGACAGAAAAAGATAAAGTACAAAGCGCTAAAGAACAAAAAACAATTTTATACATGATTGATCCAGGTCCCGGAGGCGGATAATTATATAAATACAAGAAATGACACTATCTATTAGATAGTGTCATTTCTGCTTTAAAGGGAATGGAAACATTTTAACTGGAACGACAAAAACTTTCCACTTTTAGAAAGTCCACGTATAAATAACAGGATGCAAGGGGGAACTAGTAGTGACAAAAGAAGAAATTGTAATGCTATTCTTAGATACAGTAAAGGAATTCGCTCCTGAAAAATTAGAGGAATATATTGCAGAGATTAAAAAAAATAGCCTATCCTAATTCGAGGGGCTATTTTTCCATTTTCTTATGATGTTTATTCAGGGCTTGAGCGATAGCTAACATCTGGTCTAATGCCATATCTTCTTTATCTTTTGGAAGAGGTTCTAGCCATGCCATAATTTCTTTAAATTTCTCGTATTTATTATCATCCTGGTTTGCTTCGTTATTTTCCCCATATAAGTAGTTCACAGGAACGGAAAATCTTTTCGCTATTTTTTCTATTGTCTCACGGCTCGGGAAGGCTTTTCCATTTTCGAATTTTGAAACGGTACCCTTAGTAAGGTCTACTTCTTTACCAAATTGTTCTTGGTTCATTTTATGTTCTAAACGAATTTGTTTTATTCTATCTTTCATATCCATAAAAAAACTCCCCTTATTAAGACTTTTCGGTAATCCTAAATCCTATTAAGTTTATTATAAAGTTTCCTGACAAGAAACGTAAAGAATAAAAAAGTTTCCTATTCTGAAATTTTTTATAAAAAACACTTGAAGTTTCATACAATGAAACATATAATGGACTTGTAAGCATCAGAAGGGAGTGATCAGATGCAAACCGATACACCTAAAACAGAACTTCAAAAAGCATTTGAAGAATCTGGACTTAAATATCATGAACTAGCTAAAAGGGTAGGGATATCGAAGTCATACTGTTATAAAATAATCAATTGGAATTTAAGGGTTTACTATGATGTAGCAGTTAATATATCTAAAGTATTGGGAAAGGAAACAACTATATTATTTAAGGAACAAGAAAAAAATTTTAAACAATAAGTTTCACTGTATGAAACTAATTTAAAAGGAGTGAAAGAAAATGGGCTTAGAACAATTTATTAAAGAATCTATTCGTGAAATTGTAAGAGAGGAAATCAGATCAGCAATAGCTGACTTACAACAACAATCACAACCAAATAAGGTTATGCGAGTGAAAGAAGCCGCAGCTTATCTCAACATTGCGGTTTGCAGAGTGTATGAATTAGCAAATCACCCGAGGTTTCCAGTAATAAGAGAAGGGCGTAAACTACTTTTTCTGCAAAAGGATTTAGAAGCTTGGCTTGAGGCACAAAAGGAGGTGATTTAGTGGAAGATACAACATCATTAGTTATATTTGCAATGTTTATCGCATGTAGTACATGGTTGCTTTACATTACTTACGAACCAATAAAACAATGGGCTTGGAGTGACGTAGAACAAAATAAAAAGACCCACGGCAATGGGTCCTTTTCTAAAAAATAAGTTGTTCTAAGTATACCACGGAAAGTAGGGAAATAGTACATGGATTTAATCGAATATCAAGTGCTATTACCTAATAAGTTTTGGGACTTAGCAAAAAGCAAAGATGAATTAAAACAGATGATACAGCAATATTTCAGTATTTGTTATCCGCATTATAGAATTCAACGAATTATCAAAAGCGGACAAGCATATATTGCAATTTGTACTAGGAGGGAAAAAGATGGCGATATTTAGACAAGTACACACTTCATTTTGGAATGATGTGAAAGTGCAAGAAGATTTCACACCAGAAGATAAGTACTTTTTCTTATATTTATTAACTAACCCACAAACTAAACAAATTGGTGTGTATCAAATAACAAAAAAACAAATGGCTTTTGAAACAGGTTATTCACATGAAACTATAAAGGCTTTGATGCAACGTTTCGAAGACTATCACAAGATAATAAAATATGATAATGAAACCAGAGAATTAGTCATTTTTAATTGGGGGAAATATAACCTAAAAAAAGCTGGAAAACCAGTTGAAGATTTAATAAAGAAAGAATTAAAAGAAGTGAAAAATATATCTTTGTTGATTCCAATCTGCAAACATATAGAGCAAAAGTCCATAAAAAAGCTAATTGAAACATTTATTCACGACTCGTATAACGATACGTTAACGAATCGTGGCACGATTTGGGGACAAGAAGAAGAACAAGAACAAGAAAAAGAAAAAGAAATAGAAATAGAAAAAGAAGAAAAAAAAGAAAAAGAAGAAAAAGAAGAAAAAGAAGGACCTTTAGTAGTAGAAAATCTCGCAATCGATTTTTATATGAAAAATTTCGGACATATCTCTCCATTCATGGGAGAAGAAATTAATCAATGGATAGATGAGCTTAATCAATCGTTAGTAGTTGAAGCAATGAAAATCACTTTAGAAAACAATAAACGTAATTGGTCTTATACAAAAGGAATTCTAAAAGATTGGCATCAACAAGGCTTTAAAACAATTCAAGATGTAGAAGTAGCACAAGCATCATTTCGAAGACAACAACAAAGCAAAAAACGTACTGGTAAAGGTTATGCTAATCGAACTGAAGTTGTACCAGATTGGTTACATCAACAGAAAGAACTTAAACCAGTGCAACAACAACCACAGCAAGCTTCAATTGAGGATCTCGAGGATAATAAGAAACGTTTGGATGAGATTCTAAATAAATATAAAAATACTAAAGGGGAGTAAGATATGAAATACACAGGTGTTGCAAGAAAAGTGGACGAGCTAGGTCGTGTAGTAATTCCAGTAGAGTTACGCAGAACTTTAGGTATTACCGAAGGAATCGCACTAGATTTTCATGTCGATGGTAAAAACATTGTTTTAAGAAAACATGAAAAGTCATGCTTTGTCACGGGGGAAGTTTCTGAAACCAACATAGAGTTGCTAGGTGGCAGAATGTTTTTAAGCAAGGAAGGGGTAATTGAATTACTGGATCTTATTCAGAAGAGTGGGATGGCACATGCCTAAGCAACTAAACATTTTCGATGTAGAGCCAGCAATTTGTGAGTTCGATGTAATGAAGGCAAATGTAAAAAGAGGAATGGGACGCGTTACATATGCAGATGTACGTGTCCAAGTTCCAAGAAATGCAAAGGGTACGGATGAATTACCACGCACAACTAAACAAGATGATCGCTATGACATCTTTGAACAATATGTAATAGCAATATGGAGATTCCAACGAGCTTTAGATAAATTTTTTAATTGGGATACAGCTGAAGAATTGTGTAAGGCAGCAAGGGATAAAAAAGAAATAATTCCGGTACGGATTTACTTAGGAAGTGGATTTAAGCCTGATGTTGTCGAATACATGCGGTAGTAAAAGGGAGAGGAACATATGAGAAAAATAGAAATTGATGTTAGCAGCAACAAACTTTTAATAGTTAAGGATGGAAATGTTACAGCATTCAATCCACCGGGAAGTGGGTTTGGTGAGCAAGTGGCGGTTTGGATAAACGGTAAGGTTGATCGTGTGGATACTAAGTTTACTGAAAAGATAAAATAATCGTTTTTAGAAAGTAGGTTCGCTTATGAGTGTAGCAAGAAATCATGAAGCGATGAAGGAATCACGGTTAAAAATATACATCGCTTTAGAAGAAGCTAACTTCATTTGGGATGAAAGAGATGTAGTACGTTTTCGTGAAATGTGGAGTCAAGGTATGAGCTTGCCGAAGATGGCAAAAACGTTAAGGAGACACCAAGCGGAAGTTGCGCTTCTTGTAATAGATCAAGCTGATAAGTATTTAATTGAAAATCGTCCGATAGGATTAGGGATTTGCTAAATAGGAAGGGGAAATCAAAATGAACATTATGGAAAATGGTGTATTAGAAGCAACTAAATTAATGAGTGAAGCAAAAAATGAGGAACAAGTTATAAATGAAGCTACAGTTTTACAGATTGCAAGTATCTTATCGATTGATGAATTAAATGATTATCAGGAAGCAACTTTACGAACTTGGAATAACAAAACTGATTTTGGAGGACGAGTTTCGAATGCAGCTTTAGGACTTACAGGCGAAGCTGGTGAAGTTGCCGATATTGTAAAAAAAGCAATTTATCATGGACATGGTTTCCAACCATCGCATTGTCCAGGAGAAGAGGACGGAAACACTTATAAATTAGCCTTAGAGCTTGGAGATATTCTGTATTATTTATCAATTATGGCGCACGAACTGGGATATACGTTACAAGATATTGCTGAAATGAATATTGCAAAATTAGCTAAAAGATATCCTGATGGTTTTAGTCGAGAAGCAAGTCAAACACGTGTAGGTGTAAAGTAAGACCAAATTTGAATTTTATTAAGAAATGGGGAATCAAAGTGAAAGATGTAAAGATAGAAATCATTTGTGGAAGTTTACGTATTTTTGTAGATGGAACTGTTATTGGGAATGTATCTGACGAGATTGGAAAAGTGGTTACAGAAAATTTATTAATAAATTTGGATCAAGCTGGAGCTATTAACCTAACTATTGAAAACTGAACAAAAGCGTTATTTTAAAATTAAAGAGCGCCCAAGGGAGCGCTCTTCGATCAAGACAATATTGAAAAATACTCGGTAATATATGTAATCTTTTTAGCTTTGTGAGATTAATCAAAAGTTTTTCGACTTGTTTTTGGATGGTATTACATTTTGTTCTATTTTTTCATAAAGATTAAGTAATTGTTTGATGAATGTAATTTTCGGTGTTAACCAATATGAAAATAGTGCTGAAATAATTCCTATTAAAGCTCCTGTTATGACATCGAAAGGATAATGAACTCCTACCCAAATACGAGAAATAGCTACGCAGAATGCAAGCACAAGCCATAACCATCTAGCCTTTTTACGAACAAGCCAGAATGAAAAACAAATTGAAAAAAATAGAATCGTATGGTCGCTAGGAAATGAATTATCTACTGCATGATCGACAAGTTTATTAACATTAGGTAAAACTGCAAATGGCTGATAATTCAAGTGCAATTTTCCTGCTAACTTTCCAATAATTTCAGCAGTTAAGAAAGCAGCCATTGCTTGAATAATCATCATTTTATTTTTTCTAGATTGAGTAAACCAATAAGCCATAATAATTAAACCTAAAAAATACACCATATATTCCGCCAAAAATACCATAGTTGAGTTTAGGGATGAATATTGCTTCCCTAAATCATTGATAGCTCGAAAAGCATCAATATTTAATTGAGAAAAAGACATTTTTAAATCGCTCCTTATTGTGTGTCTATAACTTTATTATGTGAAAAATTTTTAAACTGAGGCTTAACAGTCTCTTAATTAATTCTTAACAATTCTTGTTTGTGTATAAGGAAAATTATAGTAGAGAGTTTATAGTGAAAAAATTGATTTTAGTGACATTAGTATTACAAAACTGTAAGGATTAGCTCATTAAAGATTTTTAATAAAATAGTTATTTGACTAAAGAAAAAACATGCACAAAAATTGCGCATGTATAATAAAAAGCTATGTCTTGTCTATGTAAATATATGCTTAACTAATATAAACCGTGAGTATGTTTGAGGAAAATTTTTATTTACAAATATAAAGAGCGCGTTTTAAGGCGCTCCATGACCAAACTAAAATTGAAAAAAGAATACCACATGATATTTTATGTGTGTTCTTAATAAATGTGCAGTTTAAAAAATCTTTCTTTTGCACAACAAAGCAGCTAGTTAATAAAACTAACTGCTTGTTGTACAAAAGAAACGCTGCGCTTACAGAAATAGTTTGTAACTTTAAGTTACAAAAATAGTATGAACAGGGTTAAAAATGTTATTCAGAAATGAAAAAAAATAAAAAAGAGCACCATGCATAAGTGCTCTTTAAGATAGGAGGTAACACTTTGAGCTGGATGTTTAGGTTGAAATTATATGATGTAGAAAAGAAATAAGAACCTAATCTTAATATTAATGCAATATAAAAAAGCAGCTAGCAAAGGCCAACTGCTATAAGAACATTACATCCACGAATTTAAGGAGTATAAATATTTCGTGAGTTTTGTATAGTATGGACAAAAATATTAGGTTTATGTAATGAAAATTAAAATGGAGCGGTTAATTGCATTAGCTGCTCCATTCGATACAATCTGGGTAAGAAGCAGATTGTATTGTGATTAGTATTAGCAGAATATTGAATTTTATTCAGCTCTTTAACAAAATCCTTATTTGAAAATTAAAGAACGCCTTGGAAGAAGGCCTTCTACGACTAAGGAGTTTATCGAAAATGATTCATAATGAGATGATCATGGTTATTGTATGTACGTTTCTAATGTATGTGAAGTCTCTATATTTCATAACAACGGTAAAAGAGCACGCATATAAGCATGCTCTTTGACAAGAAAGGTAGATTTCTATAAGTGGATGCCTCCATACACCAATATATGCTTGTCCAGTTAAAAGGTGAAAATTTTTAATAAAATAGTTACTTTATAACTCCAAATAAAAGAATCCGTTCGTTACAAACGGATTCTTCCCACAAGGTCTGCAAGAAATTCAAGGTAACTGGACCAGAGCAACCTGTGAAATTCCTTGTGATAATACTGTATGCAAATGAATCAAAATGGTTAATGGAAACTAAACAAAAACTTATTTTAAAGTTAAAGAGCGCCTTGTAGAGCGCTCCTTATGCCTAATTATAAATACTTATGTTCGATCTTAGATTAATTTCTTACTTGGAGAAATTAAATGCTCTTAAACAAAG